>JAIBBN010000001.1:300000-497500 GCA_019694655.1 Leptospirales bacterium | reverse complement strand
CAGCTGCGATTCAGAAATATTGTAGCAAGGCGTAAGATAAATTACGTCCCCCAGCGGCCGCAGCAGGGCGCCCCGCTCCATGGCGGCCTGCATGAAGCGCCAGCCAAATTCGGAGGTATAGGCGGCATCGATCCGCAGTTTGACTGCCGCCACGGAACCCAGCTGCCGCACTTCGCCAATTAGATCGGCGACCGCTCCTGATTGCAGTTTTAGAAGAGCGCGCTTGTGCTGGGCTTCCAGCGCTGCGGACTGCTGCAGTGCGCCCTCAGCAAGTAGATCGAGACTGGCCAGGGCTGCAGCACAGCCCAGCGCGCTGGCGGTCATGCTGTGGCCATGAAACAGCGTGTTCTGACGCTCATTGCTCAGGAAGGCGGCGAAGACCTGTTCGCTGGCGAGGGTCGCGGCAAAGGGTAAATAGCCGCCGCTCAGACCTTTGGAGAGCGCCATCAAATCCGGCCAGACGCCGGCGTGCTCGAAGGCGAACATCCGCCCCAGCCGGCCACAACCGGTAAAGACCTCGTCGGCAATCAGCAGGACTTCGTGCCGATCGCAAAGCTCGCGGATTTGGCGCAGGAGAATCGGCGGGTAGAAATTGAAGGCGCCGGAAGCGCCCTGAACAATTGGTTCCAGGATCAGTGCGCAGATCGTCTCCCCCTCTCGCTGCAGCAGCTCGGCCAGGGCAGTCAGCGTCGGTTGCAGGCTCTGCAGCGCCGCTGGCTCGTTTCGAAAAAAGGCAAAGGGAACGTGCGGCTGCGGGATGCTGTGTACGGGGAAAAGCAGCGGGGCAAAGGCCTGATGAAAGACGCCGCGCGCCCCGACGGCCATTGCCCCGAAGGTATCGCCATGGTAGCCGCCGCCCAGCGTGACAAACTTCCGCCGTTCCCGAAGACCGCGATTCCAGAAGGACTGGTAGGCCATCTTCATTGCCACTTCTACGGCGGTGCTGCCGTTATCCGAAAAGAAACAACGGGGCAAACGCTTCTCGCTCAACTGCGCAAGACGCGCCGAAAGCTGCAACGCCGGTTCATGGACCAGTCCGGCATAGATCACGTGTTCAAATTCTTGAAGTTGCCTGGCAATGGCGGCATTGATGCGCGGATTGCAGTGGCCGTGAATGTTGACCCACCAGGAGCCAATGGCATCGATCAGTTTGCGGCCGTCCTCCAGAAGTAGCTCTGCGCCGCTTGCGCGGCGCACCAGCAGCGGCGCGGGCGCCAGTTGCATCTGCGTGTATGGCTGCCAGGCATGGTCGCGATACGATGATAGCCAGGGCGCTTCGCCTCGATTAGCGTTCATGACTTGCGATCGAAGCTGCATCATCGGGCCAGTCAAGCGCTTCCGCCAGCAAACCATCAAGGTCCAGCTGCGGGTCAAAGCGCAAGGAGGGCGCATAAAAAAAACGGCCCAGGCTTCGCGAATCGCCCATCTCTAGAATAGTGCGAACATTGTCGTCGTTTGCCTCGCCGCAAAAGATCAAGCCGGCAATCGGAATGTTGTGCAAACGCAGCGCGTGCAGAGTGAGCAGGCTGTGATTGATTGTTCCCAGGCCGGTACGCGTCGCAACCACCGCCGGAATCTGCATTTGCTGTAAGAGATCGAGCCAGAGTAGCTGGCGTGTAAGCGGCGTCATGATTCCGCCGGCGCCTTCGATGATCAAAGGACCGCTCTGACAGTGCTGCTTGAATCGTTGCTGGATCCGGTCCGCGTCGATCGTTGCATCTTCCAGTTCGGCGGCGCGATGCGGACTGAGCGGCGCTTCAAATCGATAGAGCGTTGGCGCTGTCCAGCGATCGCCAAGACCGCTGAGCCGCGCAACAGTCAGGCGATCATCATCTGCGCCGGTTTGCACCGGCTTCCAGTAGCGCAATCCTGGGACGCGCTGGTAACGGCGCAACAATGCGGCGCTGCTGACAGTCTTGCCTATGCCCGTGTCGACGCCGGTAACAAAGACCGACTTCACGGTCGGGCGCCCTCGGCCAGCGAGGCCTCGAGGGCGCGCAGCGAAAGCTCTGCGCCGGAAAATACCGGTGAAATCAAAAGGCCGCGACGATTGTAAATACGGAGCGTGGGCAGCGGCGGGTCCGCGTAGCGCTGGTGCAAGGTTGCCTGCCAGCGACCAACATCTGTGACGTCGGCGCGGATCAAAACATAGTCCTGTAAGACGGACTGCAGTCTCGGATTGCCAATTCCAAAGCGTTCGAAGTCGGCGCAGGAAGTGCACCAATCGGCATGAAAATATAGCAAAGCCGGCCGGCCGGCGGCTCTCGCCGCGGTCAAAGCCGCAAGCTCCACGCCCGGTTGATCGAAGCCCGGGGCCCCCGGCGCGGCCTTCTGCCAGTGCAGAGGCGCCTGGCCGATTACCTCAAATCCAAGAAAGCTTGCCAGGGCCAGACCGAGGCTGAGTCCCGATAGCAGAGCTGGGCCTCGCCTGTTGCGAGGCGCTTCATCGTTTGCAACAGGCGCGGGCCAGATCCAGGCAATGGCGGACAGAAAGAAGGCCAGAATCAATAAGAGGAAATCCAGCGGCGACTGCCACTGATAGACGCGGAAGCGTACCGCTTCTGCACCGCTGCTGAAAACAGTGTGCAGCAGAAAGCCAATGCCAAAAGCGAGTACGCCAGCGCCAAGACGCCAGAGTTCGCGTATCATACCGGTGTGCGCCTGCCACTGGCCGGCTTCTGCCGACGAAACTCGCGCAGAAATCGTTGTTCAAATTCGTAGAGTCGCATCCCGCTGGAACGCTCAAAGGCCTGAGCAAATGGGGCGCCGCTGTGCAATTGTCCAAGAATCGCGGCGGCGGTAGATGGCCCGCTTTGTGTCTCCAGGTAAGCGACAGCAAGCGTGGCAACTTTGAGGGTTTCTTGAGGATTGGATACGATCGCCTGACGCCAATGGCCGGCTTGTTCCAGGCTTTGCAGCGGACGACCGGCAGGCAATTCCACCTCGGTGCGCAGCGCTGCGACCACCGCCTCGCCGCTGCGACCATCAAGAGCGCGCAGCGCCATCAATTGCGCAAGGCCAGCGCTGAACCACGGCGCTTGCTCAATGCCGCGGCCGCCTTGGACGCTCACATAGCGCCTGGCCAGATCGTGAAAGGCAGTGGCCATGGCGCCGCCTGGATCGGCGCCGGCCGGACAGATCAAGAAGACCTCCGCTCCAGCGCTGTAGACGCCCAATCGCGCCGCCAAATCCAGCTCAGCGCGATCGGCAGTGACTTGCCGTTGTTGCAGCAGGTCGCGCATCTCTTCCGGTCCGGCGGCCAGCCAGTAACGCGGCGCCGCAGGCAATCCCTCGCCGGAAAAGCTGCGCTGCAGATAGGCGACGCCCGCCGCAAACTTGAGGCTAAATTCATCGGCCTGCCCCTGCAAAGCCGGAGAATACGCAATGGTCGCCGCGCCCGTTTGCAGCTCGATAAAATCTTGATCGCGGTAGCGCTTCTCGGCACTGGCGGCGGAGCTTGCCAGAAATGCGCAGGCCAGGAAAAGGTTCAGTCGAAGGCCCATTCTTCTCACATCGGATAAAGAGCGCCCTCAGGCCAGTACGGCAACCAGGAATCATCTTCTGCGCCGCGTCGCTATGTCTTGCTTTGTCTGGCCCGGGAACGCTTCAGGCCCAGGCGGCTCTGGCCGCAAGAGAGGCGCAACAACGTACACAGCTGCGTCTGGGCGCCAATACAGTCGATACGCCGCCTGGCTACCAGCCGCCGGCGCCGCTGCGACAGGAACTAAGTCTGGGCGGCGCCGCTCTGCGGCTCTACGCCCGCCGCCTGGCACAGGGCGAAGCGGCGCTGCTGGAGTTTTCGGCGGACTTTGAGCCAGGCGATCGAGGGCTGCAGGTCGACGGTCAGCGTACGCCGCTGACGCGAACCAGTCGCGGCTGGCAGGCCGTCATTGCCCTTCCAGTCGATGCGGCCGCCATACGCCTGCAGCTCGGTCCGCAAGCGACCATCTCGCTGCCGATTGCCGCCGTCGCCTGGCCAGAGTTCCGCACCCAGATGGACCTTGGATCGTTTTCACAGCCTCAGCGCTCTTTGAGCGCTGAGGCGCGACAGCGCATTGCCGAAGAAGGCCAGCGCAAAGCGCGCGCTGTAGCGCAACGCAACGAATGGTTGCTGGATGAGCATCTCTCCCATCCGCGAGACATGCACCGGATCACCTCGCCCTTCTGGTCGCGGCGTATCGTGCAGCAGTATCGCCTGCAGGGCGGAAGGAGACTGCCGCTTGAACCGCGCAGCACCGTCCATCGCGGCCTGGACCTGCGCGCCGTGGAAGGCGCCGCCGTATTTGCCATGGCTCGCGGCCGGGCAGCGCTGGCCGGACAGTTCTTTTATGAAGGGGGCTTCGTACTGCTGGATCATGGCCAGGGCGTATTTACCATGTATTTACATATGAGCAAAGTCATGCTGGGCCAGGGAGGAATTGTGGAGGCGGGACAACAGATCGGTCTGGCTGGCGCTACGGGCATGGTTACCGCCGCCCATCTCCATGTGGCGCTGAGCATCCGCGGTCAGGCGGCCGATCCGCTTTCGCTACTTTCACTGCCTACGGCGCCAGCACAAGCGCCTTGAGCGAGAGCCGCTGCTAGATATTGTCCGTCAACGAAGCGTCAGCGATTGTAGAATGGCTGCCAGCTCTGGATGCATCGGAAATCCTTCGGTCTGCGGATCGATGAGCAATACTATGTAGTGCGTATTGCCGCGAAGGATCGGCAGCGCGGCCAGGCGAAGCAAAGCGCCATTGACCTGGTCGCGGTAGCGACAGGCCGCGCCATGCGCCTCCGCGCCGCCAGCCAGGCTGGCGCTGAAATTCTCGCCACAATGAATATCGCGCACCTCGCCAAGATTACGGCGGTGCTGCAAGGAAGCGGCCAGCTTACTGGCCATCTCTTCCTGTCCAAGCTCCGGGCTGAGATAGAGGACAAGCGCCGGCGGCGCCAGCGGGTCCTCGCGGCGGGCGCTAATGTAAAGCAGGGCGCGCCCCAATTCGGGAGCGCCATATACAAAGCCGCGTTCGATGCCATCGCTCCAGTGCAAGCGGGACGGCAGCCGCAGCCGCAGCCACTGGCCGGAGGCCGAACGGCCGCTGAGCATGGTCCATGCCCCCTGTTGATCTGCCTGCCAGGCCTCCTCTGCGGAAAGGCTCCGCTCGCTCTGCTGTATACTGTACTGCAGATAGAGCCAGCCTCGTTCCAGTGCTGCATGCAACAGCAGCAAACTCACCAGGAGGGCAAGCATGGCGAGACCCAGCGTTGTCGTAACGAAGATCCCCGTTCGGCCAAGTCGCAAAGCCAGCAAGGCTGCCGCCAGAAAACCAAGTAAGACCGGCATACTCCAGGGACCGGCGCGCAAGGCCTGCGTTAGAATCAAGAAAGCAGCGGACAGCAGCAACAGGATCAGCTCTGGAAGCGGTCGCAGGCTTATCAGCTGCATACGCCCGATCATCCAACGCCCCAGCAAAGCAATTGCGGCTGCGCCCAGCGCAACCGGCGGCAGCGCTAGAAGCAGTGCAACCGCGGCGCCCTGAGCCATGCCGCGCCAGAAAATGTACAAAAACAAGGCGCCGGCGGCCAGCCAGGAGAAATGCCGCAGACACCAGAAAAACAGACTGCGCGACGCGCTTTTCCAGTTCATTGTTTGTATCTGATAGCCGCCAGTTCTCAAGGCCTGTCATCCCCTGGCGAACGGCGCAGCACAGTCAGGCATTTTTGCTCTTGCCTGGCGGGGCGCCGCTGGCCCAAGGTGCCACGCACTGCATGGCAATTCATTTGCAAATCGAAGAAGATCGTCTGTTGATCCGCGCCGATACGACGCGAATGGACGGAGAAAATCTTATTTTCACGGCCATGGAGAAAGCAGGCGTCTTTGAAAAGCACTGGCGGGAAGTGACGATTGACCTGCAGCATCTGGAGTATTTGAATTCCCTCGGCATCACCGAGCTGGTCAACATTCATCGCAGCCTGCGCGGCAATGGACGCACCTTCGTACTCCGGCTTATTCATGTCGATCGCAAGGTCAATGCGATTCTGGAATTAGTGGAGATTCAAAAGATTGCTGAGATTTCGCTCAAGGGCGCCTGAAATTTCCGCTCCGCTGCGGCAAGGGACCCTGCTGGTCTGTCTGTTCTTTGCAGCCTGTCAATCTGCGCGCTGGCCCCTTCAAGCGCGAATTGACTACCGCGGATTTCGTCTGGCAGCAGTCGACGGCGCCACTGAGGAACAGTTACAGGCTGTGGGCGCGCTGGCCGATCGCGCATCTCTGGAACTGGAAAATTGCTGCTTTGGCCAGGTAGAGCGACCGCGAATTTTAGTTTTTCGCGATCTCGCTCGCTATCGCAGCGGCGATCGCGCCGGTCTGGAATCGCTGGCGCGCTATCATCCGGGGCGCGATGAACTCCATTTGCTGTCCCCTGTGTTAAGCATCGCCCTGCTGCGCCATGAGCTCAGTCATGTCTACCTGTATCGCCGGCGGCAGGATGCTCCTTACTGGTTGCAAGAGGGTCTGGCGCTCTGGCTGCAAGAAGGCGCCGCCCGCTGGGAACACGATTGCGTAGCGGAACGACGCGATGTTCCGGACCAGCTGCGCAGCTACCTGACATCGCTGCGCGCTGAACCACCGCCAGACTGGGCAAGCTTTGCGCGACCTGCCCGCTGGAGCGCCATGGCCGCAGTTCGCAGCGTCTACTTTATCAAGTTTCTATTTCAAGAGCGCCGTCTGGCCAGACTCGTTCGCCTCTACCTGCACGGCGAGGATGACATGGAAGCATTGATTGGCCGGGACAGCCTGGAGCTACAGTTGCAGCGTTTCCGGCAGTGGCTGCAGCAGCCGGCCGCGGCTTTGACTGCCGCCGGCTGCTGATCTCGATTGCCTAAGGTTCTGGAGCGGGTGCGGGTTCCGGCGCAGGCGCAGGTTCTGGAGTCGGCGTCGGCAGATTGCCCGGACGCTGGTTGCGAATTTCATCGATGGCGTTGCGTCCGCTTTCGCGCTGACGCCGTACTGCATCACGCGCCGCATCGCGGACAGCGGCAAACTCCTGAAAGATGCGCATCTTCACGCGATCGTGCTCATCCAGGATTTGCTGTCTGGCTGTGCGCACATCGCAGATGATTTTCTGGCCGGCTTCCACTGCCTGCTCCGGTCCATTGCGCGGCGTAACAGCGACGCTGCCTTCGCCCACCAGCACTGTGGTTTGCGCATCTGGATTTGAAGCAGCGGACCCGGACCCCAAATTTTCAACAATGAACTGCGTCCCGCGCACTGCCGCAACGGCCGTGGCGCCCTTTACGCGCAGTTCAGTTTGTCCGGCATCGGCCTCCACGGCAACAGAACCGGTGAGTAGATCGATTTGCCCGCGGCTGCGGCCCTGACCGTCCACTTCCAGTTCGGCAATTCGGACGCTGGCGCCATTGCCAAGAGCGACGCGCGCGCCAGGGATAGCCAGAATCACGTGACTGCCGGGGCGCGTAATTACGGTGTCGTTGCTGGCCAGGATCAAGTCGCGGTTTTGACGCTGCGCTTGAGCCAGATCGACTTCGCCGTTGCTATTCTTCAAAATGGCGGAACCGGTTATTCGCACCACAATTGCGGCGCTTGCCGCCTGCAGCATCGAGAGGGAAATTGTACAACTGAGCAGTGCGGCAACGACCCCCGCCCGGAAAATGTTTCTACGATTACGTTTCATCCTGTAGAGTTTGACGGTTCTTGCGCGCCGGCAGCAAACTTTTTCCAGCCGCAGTCAATGGTTTTTTGACTTGCCTTCGCTGACGATGGCCGCAGGCAATTGGCATGTTCGAAAGCCGCCTGTACCCGCCCGCAGCCGAATTTGCCGCTCAGGCAAACATCAGTCTGGAAAAATACCAGCAGATGTACGCAGAATCGATTCGGGATCCGGAAGAATTCTGGTCGCGCGAAGCGGAGCGACTGACATGGTTCAAGAAATGGGACCGAGTGCTGGCGCATGATTTTGCCCGGGCCCAGGCGCGCTGGTTCGAAGGCGGCAAGCTCAATGCCGCCTACAATTGCCTGGATCGACACCTCTCCGGACCGTTGAAAAACAAAGCGGCGTTGATCTGGGAAGGCGACAATCCCGAAGAATCGCGGACTTTAACCTACCAGGAGTTGCATCGCGAGGTCTGTCGCGCGGCCAACCTCCTCAAGCAGTACGGAGTACAGAAGGGCGATCGAGTCTTGATCTACATGCCCATGATTCCGGAGCTGGCCATCAGCGTGCTGGCCTGTGCGCGCATTGGCGCCGTACACAGCGTGGTTTTTGGCGGCTTCTCCCCTGACTCGCTGATTGGCCGCATCGAGGATTGCCAGCCAAAGTTGATCGTGACCGCCAATGCCGGTTACCGCGGCGGCAAGATCATCGAAATGAAGCGCAATGTCGATCAGGCCCTGGCGCGCTCCAGCTTTCGCGTTGATTGTCTGCTGGTGGTGCGTCGCGCTCCGGAGGAACACTATACAGAATGGCGCGAAGGCCGCGACCACTGGTGGCATCTGGCCTTGCGCAATCCGGATCTCAGCGCGGACTGTCCGGCCGAAGCCATGGATGCCGAGGATCCGCTGTTCATACTCTACACCTCAGGAAGCACCGGAAAACCGAAGGGCGTCTTGCATACGACGGGCGGCTACTTGCTTGGAGCCAGCCTTACGCACTACTATGTGTTTGATCACAAGCCGGAGGATACTTACTGGTGCACAGCGGACATTGGCTGGGTCACCGGGCACAGCTACATACTCTACGGACCGCTGTCCAATGGCGCGACCTCGATCATGTTTGAAGGCGTGCCGACTTATCCGGACGCCGGGCGCTTCTGGGATGTAGTTGATAAGTATCAAGTAAATGTCTTTTACACTGCGCCCACCGCCATCCGTTCCTTGATGAAAGAGGGACTGGGACCGGTGCAGCGGCGATCGCTGCAATCGCTGCGACTGCTGGGCAGCGTGGGCGAACCGATCAATCCCGAAGCCTGGGAGTGGTACTACCAGAACATTGGCAAGGGCCGCTGTCCGGTGACGGACACCTGGTGGCAGACCGAAACCGGATCGATCTTGATTGCGCCGCTGCCCGGGGCCATTGCCCAGAAGCCCGGTTCAGCAACCCTGCCTTTTTTTGGAATTCGGCCAGTGCTGGTAGACAACGAAGGCCAACCGCTCCCTGCCGACGGCGAACAAAGCGGCAATCTCTGCATCGATTTTCCGTGGCCGTCCATGATGCGCGGGGTCTACGGCGATCCCGATCGGTTTTTCAATACCTACTTTGCTCAGTTTCCGGGTCGCTACTTCACTGGCGACGGCGCCCGGCGCGATGCCGATGGCTACTGGTGGATTACAGGGCGCGTCGACGACGTGCTCAATGTTTCCGGCCACCGCATTGGCAGCGCCGAGGTGGAAAGCGCTCTGGTGGAACACAGCTCGGTGGCCGAGGCCGCGGTGGTCGCGTTCCCTCATGATATCAAGGGCCAGGGCATATATGCCTACGTCACCTTGAAGAACGGCGTCCAGTCCAACGACGCGCTGAAGAAGGATCTGCTGGAGGTGGTGTCCGAGAAAATCGGCAAGATCGCTCGCCCGGATGTAATTCACTGGGCGCCGGGGCTGCCCAAGACGCGCTCCGGAAAAATCATGCGCCGCATCCTGCGAAAAATTGCCGAGGGCGAGTTCTCTTCGCTGGGCGATATCACAACCCTGGCTGACCCTTCAGTCGTAGAGAAGCTGATCGAGGACAAGAAGAAGTACCACAGCTAGCGGTTCGAGCGAAAGGCCAGGACTCAGGCCCCGCTTTCCTGCTCCCAGGAGTGCACCAGGGCGGCCATGAAGCCCTCGATTGCCTTTTTCATGTGCGCGGCGGGATACTCGTGACGCTCTCTGATATCACGTTCCACACGGTGGACCACATGACGGATGAAAGCGGCGCGCACTGAACGCTGCTGGATATTCAGCTGTTCGATGCTGGTCTGATGTGCGGCCAGTTCGGCGTTGAGGGCAACGCCAATAGTGCGCAGCGCATCCTCGCTGATCATGCCGAGTTCATCCACCAGGATGCGGGCCGCCGCCTGGATCAGGCGCATCTGTCTTTCGCTTACGCTCATAGCTTCTGGGACGATTGGAAGGCCCTTTTTTCTTCGGCCTGCAAAATCCTGACATAGTTTTCGGCGCCGGACGGTCACAAATGGATGACCGACGGTGTCCAAAAGTCAAAAACGGTTGAACCGTCGAGGAGGCGCCTGTGGGCACGTTGAGCAAAGTAATCGCGACCATTGTGGCCGTGGAACACATTCTATTCTTGATTCTGGAGATGTTTCTCTGGCAAGAGCCGATCGGTCTGAAGATCTTTGGAACAAGCCCGGAACAGGCTGCCAGTTCAGCGGTGCTGGCCATGAACCAGGGCCTCTACAATGGCTTTCTGGCGGCCGGTCTCTTCTGGGCCGCTTATCTCATTCGCCGCGCCGATCTAAGTCGCCAGGTCCTGCTCTTCTTTCTGGGCTGTGTGGTCGTTGCCGGAATTTTTGGGGCGGCCACGGCCAAATTCAGCATTCTGTTCACGCAGGCCCTGCCGGCAGCCATCGGCTTTGCGGTAGCTGCTTTTGCCTGGAAACCACAGGCCAGCTGATCGGCGGTCCGAGATCGAGGCCTGGCAAAGCATGTCGGCTGAGGTCGAAGCAGAAGAGCGCGCCCTGATCGGGCGCGCCATCGCCGGCGAGGCCGGCAGCATCGAGCGACTGATGTCGCTCCTCCAGGATCGGATCTTTGCCCTGGCGCTGAGATTTCTTTGGAGTCCAGAAGATGCCGAAGATGCAACGCAAGAGATATTGCTGCGCATTCTAACGCATCTATCTACCTTTCGCGGCGAAAGCAAATTGAGCACCTGGGCCTACCGCATAGCGCTCAACTACTTATTGAATCTAAAGCGGACCCGGCGGCGCGAGATGCGCCGCTTCGCCATGCTGGCGGCAGCCCATCGACCGGAGGACTTCTCCGGGAAAGAAGCGCCAGCGGCGAGCAATGACGCCGCGCTGCAGGTGCGCGCCGCCTGCAGCTACTCCATGTTGCAGGTCCTGCCGCCAGAGTATCGCGCTGCCTTCCTGCTGGGAGTCGTGGTGGGTATGAGCGGAGAGGATGGCGCTCTGGTCCTGGAAATATCGCCGGCTGCCTTTCGCCAGCGACTCAGCCGCGCACGCCGGCGTATGCAGGGCTTTGTGGAATCGCATTGCGGATTGGTTCGAAGCGCCAATCCCTGCCGCTGCGAGAGGCGAGTCGCCTTTTGCCAGCAGTCGGGTATGCTTGCTCCGTACCAGAAGCTTGGCCGCCAGTTGCAATCCGAGGGCAAGCTGGAAGAAATTCAGCGGCGCTTTCAGCGCCAGCAACAGCTGAGCTTGAGTCTTCGCGAACTCTACCAGCAGGGTCCTTATGATCGGGCGCCGCAAAGTCTGGAGCGCGGCATCCAGCGTCTGTTGCGTGGCGCTCGACCGCGTCGCGATCTGTCGCCGTGAGCGCCCCTTTCCAGGCCGCTCAGGCCAGCAGCGAAAACGATTGCCCTCTTCTGCCAGCGGCGCTCTTGAGTGCATGCGCCGTTCGTGGCTGGCCATTGCAATTGTGACCGTCCTGCTATCGCTGGCGGCGCCGTGGCTCTGGCTCTATCTCCAGACGGCACACTACAACTCGGGGCCTTTTCGAAACGCGCTCATGCTGGAGTTTGCAGCGGCCGTTCTGCTGGCTGGCTTTGGCCCGCAGTGGCGCGCTGCAGCGGTCGGCTTTGCCATTGTCGCCGCACCACGCTTGCCGGCGCTCATTCTACAGAGGCCGGCGCACAACGTGCTCTTTCCCATCTTTCTGGGCCTGAGCGTCGGACTTCTGATCCAGAGCTTGTGGCTGGAGATCAAATCGCGCCCATTGCCAGGGTCGCCTGCTTCACGGCCAACGAGCCGCTGGCGGCAGCTTGCGCTGGATTTGATGCCCGGCGGCATTGTCCTTGGCCTTTCGCTGCTGCTTGCCCGCAATGTTATTCTCTATTATATGCAGACCGATGGCCACTGGCGCTGGCAGGATCGCGAGCTGGCGCCAGGCATGAGCGCTAACTACGGCCTGCATCTTGCGCTGCAAAGCGGCTGGAGCCTGCTTGGACCTGCACTCTGGGTTCTTAGCGAGCGACTGCCTGGCAGACGCGCCTTCGATCTGTCTGGCGCGTTTTGTAGCCTGGCGCGCGGCTTGAGCCTTGGATTTGCGGCGAGCCTTGCCGTCTTCTTGCTGCAAGGTCTGTTTCCGGCGCTCAGCAGCGGAATCAGCGATCAGGGTCTTTCCACAGGCCGGCGGCCGGCGCTCTTTTCGGATACGGGCGCTTCTACGGTGCTCTTTCCGCTGCTGGCCATGCTGGCCTGCTGGTATCCGGTTCGCTGGCTGCACAGGAAGCTGGCGCAGTCTCAGAGCGGGCATGAATTGCTCTGGCCGCCCTTGCTGCATAGCACGCTCTACGGCCTGTTGCTGCTGGTCATATTTCCTTATCAAGGACGCGGTATCCTGCTGCAAAGCATTGCCGCACTCTTGATTTTGCCGGCGCTCTACCCCCAGTTGCAATCGACTCTGATCGGCCGGCAATCCTCGACAATGCGCCGCGCTGCCATCGCAGGCGCAATGATTCTTGCCCTGCTCTTGCCTCTTCTCGCAATCAGCCGCAGTGCAGCGGGGCAACGAATGTTACAAACGGCGCCAGCCGTTCTGGACGAGCTGCAGCACGGCGGTATTGCGGCCGCTGTTGCAATCCTGGATCCGGTTCGTGCAAAATTGTTTGAGGCGAGTGCGATCTTGATTCGCGAGGCGCCGCTTACCGGAGGCGGCCAGGGGAGCTTTGTCGTCGGTCTGATGCGTTTGCGCGCCGGCGATCCATCCTTTGCACCGGAAAATCCTCCAGGCCTGATTCCGGGCCTGTTGCTGGAGGGAGGCGCTGCGGCTATGCTTGTCTTCCTCTTCTGTCTCTGGCTTTACTGCCAGGCGGTGCGGCAGGTCTGGCAAGAGCGCGGCCAGAGCGATCTACAAAGAATACGTCGCGCCATCTGCCTTGCGCCACTGGCCGCCGCGCCGGCCTTTCTTTTTGGCTATCACCTGGTTTTCGCCGAAGTTTCAGCCTTACTCCTATTGTGGATGCTGCTTGATTTTTCAGAGACAGCGCGGCAGAACAAAAACGCCGACCATTGATGGTCGGCGTCAGCAAGCGGCGCTGCCTCTATGGCCGCTATCATTCGGGCAGACTGCAATTAACGCGGCGGCAGCTTTAGCGTCTGACCTGGCTTGAGTCCTCTTCCCGATGGATCGAGGTGATTCAGTTCGGCGATACGCGTCCAGGGAACGCCGGTGTTGCGCTGAATTCTCAGACCTGTGTCGCCAGCTTTGACAGTATAGCTGCGATCTGCAGCAGGGACTCGCGAATCTTCGGCGGCCGGGGCGGGCGTCGGCGCTGGCGGCGTGCTTTCGGCCGGCGCCGGCGCAGTTTCGCTCAGCGCTGCATCCGAACCTTCCGGCGGCGCATTCTTGTTTCGATTGTTGAAATACAGCACCAGAATCAGCAGCAATACAATGCCGGCAATGATGGCGATGCGCGGAGTGAGATTCTTGACCGGCGGCGCGGCGGGCGCTGGCGGCGGTTGAAACTGGGAGCTTTCCTCAACGAGGGGAGCGCTTGCAGCGCGGGTGCGAGAGCTGCTCTTCCTGGCGGCCTTCTTTGCGACGGGTCGAGCTTGTGATTTTGCCTTTTTCTTGGCCATGATTTCGATTTCTTGAAAATCAGGCGCCGGCGGCAATCACTAATTTGCTCTGAAGCCAGCCAGAGCGGACTCAATTCTCTACAAAGAACAGGTTGGGGCTGACTTCAAACACCTCGCACAACGCACAGATCGTACGCGCCGAGGCATGATTGCCCGATTCAATCTGGTGGATTCGCTGCCGGGTATGGCCGCGGAACTTTCCGGTGGCAGCGAGGCGCCGGGCCACTTCCAGTTGCGTCCAGTTCTTCTCCTCGCGCAGCCGTTTGACTGCAGTTCCATCAAAGCGCATGACCGAAACCTCCCAGGCGCCGCTTGCGGTCCTTCCTGTTTCGATGTTCAGCCGCGAAAGCGTCAAGCGAAGCGATGAACAAAAAGGTTGTTGTCGCCGGGGCGGTGGACAGGCTGGCCCGGTGAAGGCCCGCTTTATCGTAGTTTTCCTGGTGATCGCCGGGGCCCTGCTGGCCCTCGCCCTGACGGTCGGCGGCGCCCGACCGGATGCGGTTGTCGTAGTCGATGCAAGTGAAGTAGTCGCCCATGCATCGAGCTACCAGCAGCGGGAGCTTCGCGTTCGGGGCTTTGTGAAAGGCGGCAGCATTCTGCGCCAGGGCGACCGCGCCGATTTCGTCGTTACGCTGAACGGCAGCGATATTCCGGTGCGCTACGACGGCAACACACAGCTGCCGGATACCTTCAATGACGGGGCGGCGGTGCGCGTCGATGGGATGCTTGATGAGCAGGGCCGCCTGGTCTCGCACAAGGTGGAAGCAAAGTGCGCCTCAAAATATTCAGCAGAGCACGCCGAACGGTTGCAGCAAACCGGCTACGACGCCGCCAGCGTCCCGGCTCAAAGCTATTGAGCGAGGCCGGCGCAGCGCATGATGAATAGTTTTGGCGCGATCGTCCTGGTTGCCGCGGCTGCAGTTTGCTTGCTGGGTCTGTTCCTTTCCTCGCTCTCGCTCAACTTGAAGACGGCGCGCAACCTGACGCGATCGATTGTACTGGAGTGGATCGATGCCGTGCAAGGCGTCCGCGGCCGGCGGCGTTTGGCGGCGCGCTTTGCGCGCCTGGCGCTCAAACTGCTGGGCGGCTTGCAGCGCGGCGTGCTGCAGGGCATTGGATTGAACTACCAGCTGCGCGCCCTTGCTCTGGCGCGGCAGTGCTTCTACTCCTACGCAGCGCTGCTGGCTCTTGCCTTCTTCACCTTGATGACGATGATGGTCGCTGTCGACCTGAGCAACCACTATGTGGTCACGCACAGCGCCAGCGATCTGCCGCTTTTTTTCAGACTGACTGCGGCGTGGGCTGGCTCTTCCGGAAGTCTGCTCTTCTGGAATATGCTGCTGGCGTTTTTCAGCGCGGTCGCCGTTTATCAGTGGCGCCACAACGATCGAAGCTCGCCTCCGCTGCTACTGTCCCTGGGCCTGTTACAGCTGATCTTTGCGATTCTTTCAGTCTATTTTGATGATGCCCAGCCCTTTCGCAGCTACGGCGGCGCGATGGCAGCCGGCCGCGGTCTCAATCCCCTGCTGCTGCACTGGGCGATGATCATTCATCCGCCGATTCTTTATGTCGGATACGTAAGCTTTGCTATTCCCTTTGCGCTGACCATGGGCGCTCTGCTTTCGCGCAGCCTGAAGCAGGACTGGACGCCAGCGGTTCGTCGCTGGACGATTTTCTCCTGGTTCTTTCTGGGCACAGGCATCCTGCTGGGCAGCAAGTGGGCTTACGAAGAATTGGGCTGGGGCGGATACTGGGCCTGGGACCCGGTAGAAAACGCCAGCCTGATGCCCTGGCTCTTAGCCACTGCCTTCTTGCATTCGTTGCTGGTCCAGGATCGTCGCGGCATGCTTCGTTTCTGGAACATCGTTCTTCTAACGCTGACTTACCACATGTGTCTGCTGGGAACGTGGATTACGCGCAGCGGAATCCTTCAAGGACCGCATACCTTTGCCGAATCGAGCATTGGCAAGCCGCTGATCATCTACATTGGTCTTAGCTTTCTTTTCTACCTGCGGTATGTGTATTTCATGCGCCGACAATTACGCCCCGATCAGGCAATGGAGGCGATCACATCCAAAGAAGGCAGCATGCTGCTGAACAACTTCTTGATGTCGCTGGCCACTTTGATCGTGCTGGTGGGCGTCTTTTCGCCGCTGCTGCCCATCGACTGCAGCTTTGACCATGGCTTCGTTTGTAACAAGGTCGAATGGAAGCAGAGCGCGTTCAACAAGGTGATGGTTCCACTGGGCCTTTTCACGCTGTTTTTGATGGGCGCTTCGCCTTTACTTTCCTGGCGCAAGGACGCCTGGTCCGTCTGGAAACGAACCTTGCGCTGGCCGCTGCTGGCCGGCATTGTTGCGGCCAGTCTCTTCGGCGCCAGCTATGGCCTGCTTTTTACGCGCGGTGAGAATGCCGATGCCAGCAGCTGGGGCCCAGGCGTAGTCGCCGAGATATTCTCTATTTTGACTGTGGGCATTGCTGTATTTGTCTTCTGGGGCCTGGCTCAGGAATTCTGGCAGGGGGCTCGATCGCGCATCGCGCGCTTCCAGGAGAATCCTTTTCGGGCGCTGGCCCTGCTCACGCTGCGCAACAAGCGGCGCTACGGCGGATACCTTGCACATCTGGCGATTGTCTTCTTGTTCGTGGGCTACTCCGGCGGTAGTTTCAAGCAAACCGACAAATTCGAGTTCCACTATGTGCGCATGCCCTACGAAGAAGGCAGCGGATTGGTGCGCTACTACAGCGGCGACAAGGCCTACCTGGACGCTTACGAGATTGAGGCGCGGGATCTCTTCCTGCATCCAGTCTGGAAGGACAATGCCGATCACAGCAGCGCTCGTGATTTTACCATTGGCCAGCAGGCGCACTATCTGGTCCGCGAGCAAGGCGAACCGCGACTGCCGGAGGTTCCGCGCGAAGGCGAAAGTTCATTTGACTTTGCCAATCGCCAACATTCGCGCGCCGCGCGCTTGATCAAGGTTCTGAGCGGAATCGTAGTTGATGGACGGATGAGCACCGAACGCCAGTTTCATCCGCAGATTGATCCGGCCAGCGGCGATGTGGTCCGCGAAGGCGAACGCGCCCTTCATCAGCCAACAAGCAAGCCGGACATTCGCTCGGCATGGAACCAGGATCTGTACATCCAGCTGGGCGCTATCTTCGATCCAGCCAGCGGCAGAAATCCGGATTTGAACCACGCCTACGAAGTATTCTTTTTTCATCCGATGGGCAAGAACGAGCTGGCCGAGGACCTGCTCTTTCCGCGGCGGATTACCGCGACTCTGGAGGTATGGATCAATCCGTTGGTCAAGTTCATCTGGCTTGGTTCGCTGCTCTTTTTCTTCAGCGGACTGCTGATCGTTCTACCCTTCGGCGAAAAGGAGCGTCATCCATCATGAAGGCAGCTCTGGCTGTACTCCGCGCACGAAGCCTCTGGCGCCTGGCGTTGATTGGCGCCGGACTCTGGCTGGCCAGTCCGCTCTGGCTGCAGGCCCTGCGCGGACAGAACGTCTATACCGATCTCACCCAACCGGCGCAGATTCGAACTTTCAACGCGGTTTCGGATGCTTTGATTTGCCAGTGCGGCTGTCATTTTGTTTTGAGCTCTTGCCCGCATGTGGAGTGTCCATGGGGCATACCGGTTCGCCGCTTCATTGAAGACCGAATTCGCGCCGGTTTGAGCGCCGAGCAAATCGTAGACGCCATGGATCACGGCTTTGGCGCCGGGATTCGTAGCAACGTCGAGGTGCAAAGCATGATTGCCGCCGGGCGCAACGATCTGGCCGAGGAGCTGGTGCGCGGCTACGGCCCGCGCATTCGTGCGCACGCATCGTGGACGCCGCTGCTGGGACTTGTTGTGGCTGCGCTGGGCGCCGCCGCGCTGCTGATCGCCTTCTGGCATTCGCGCAACCGTCGTCGACTGAACTCCACATCCGGAGGAAGCGACGGTCGCAAGCAACGCGCGTTGCAAGGATCCGACAAATCTGCAGTAAGCGAGATCGATCGCCAGCTGGATGATCTGGAGCGCTGAAAAGGTGAGCGCCTGGTATCTTCTTCCCTTCTCCCTGGCTTTTGCCGGCGCGCTGCTGATTCTCTTCTGGCCGCTACTGCGGCCGCTGAAAGCGGCTGCATTGCCAGGCAGCCTTGCCCGCGATGCAATTCAGGAACGCATGCTCCTGGAAAACCTGCGCGATTTGCGCATCGAACGCGAGCATGGCAAGCTCAGCGATCAGGAATACCAACAGCTGGCAGAGCCGGCGGCCCAGGCTCTGGGAGCGCTGCGGCAGAGTAGAATCAAGGCGCCGCCGGCAGCCATACAAGGGCGCGGTCTTCGTCGTCATCGACGCGGCTGGTTTTGCCCGCACTGCGCCATGAGCAATCGGAGCGAAGATCAACTTTGCCTGCGCTGTGGCCTGGCGCCAGAAGGCCCCGCATGAGCATCCAGCGCCGCATGCTTCCCGCCGCTCGGCGGCGCTCTCTTGCGTTCTTGCTGCTGAGCTTTGCAGCGCTGCAGATACTTCCAGCGCAGCCAATGTCCGGCGGTCCCGCTTCGCCGCCCGAGTCGCAAGCGCCCGGCGCCGCCAGCGTTACGCTGCGCGGCCAGATCCGCAACGGCACGCGCGGCGGCGGGGCTCGCGTCAAGAACCTGAGCGTCCTCGATCCAACGCGCGGGATGAGCGCTATTGCCGCGCAGCAAGATGCGGGACCAAACTTTGTTTTTGCGAACTTGCCGGCGCCACGCGGGCCCTACCTGTTGCGCGCCGAGTTTGAAGGCGAAGGTTACAGTCTATTCTTGCCGCCAACGCCGCAGAGCTACCAACAGCCGCAGCAACTTGTGGTCTATGAAAGCGGCGCGCCTGCCGAACAGGTTTTCGTCACTGCAGCGATGCGCGTGACCAAAACCAATCGCGGGCTGCGCGTCGACCTGATCCACGTCATTGCCAATCAATCGCAACCGCCGCGCAGCTACGACGCCCGCAATTTTCAAATCTACATTCCGGCGGAGGTCAGCGAATTGCAAGGCGGTCTGCAGTATTCCGGATCGCCGATGCCTCTGCCGCTGCGCCTGCAGGCCCCCGCCGAAGGCGGCCGCATCAAACTACAGCGCATGTTTCGACCGGGCGACTCGCAATTGATCGTCTCCTTTCTCATTGAAGCTGAGTCATTTGAGGACCAGCTGCCGCTGGATCCCGGGCGCCCGACCACGCCGCACGCTTTCCGCGTCGTTTTCTTTGAGCCAGCCGACGCGCGACCCGAAGTTTCTGGCGCGCTAAGCGTTCATTCGGAACAAGCCCCTGGCCTTGGCGAGGCGCTGCGCGTCGTATACCAGCAGGGAAAGTCCGTTCATTACGATTTCTCCCGCGGCACGGCCTTGTTCGAAGGCGGCGGCGAGGCAACCAACCCGATCTTCAGCGATTGGAAACGGGCCACCCTCGGCGTGCTTACTGCACTTTTGACCCTGCTGCTGCTGGTCGCTGTGACGGCTGCAATTGGCGCGCGCCGACGCCGGGATGCTTGAGATGTCGGTCATGCCGCCGCTTCTGGAACTACGAGGAATTGCCCACAGTTATGGTCCGCGCCTGGCGCTGGAGGCCTGCGATCTGACGCTGCACTCCGGCAAATGCCTGCTGCTGATGGGCCCAAACGGCGCCGGCAAAAGCACGCTTCTGGGGGTCATTCTTTCGCGCTTTGCAGCACAAAGCGGCGAAATCCACTTTCTGGGGAAAAGGCTGGATGGGCTGGCCGAGCGGCGGCGTCTCCACGCTGCCTGCGGCTTTGTTGGCTATCGCCCCGGACTGTACATGGATCTGAGCGCCGAGGAAAATCTGAGGCATTTCCTCTCGCTGCATTTTTCTCGCATGGACCGCACTCGACTGCAAGAGTCTAATGATCTGCTACAGCGTCTCGGCCTGTGGGCGAGGCGCAAGGATCGTGTGCGCTCTTATTCGCGAGGCATGCAACAGCGGCTGGCGCTGGCGCGCGCTCTATGCACTGGGCCGCGCCTGCTGCTTCTTGATGAACCGGCCGCAAATCTGGATCGCGAGGGGGCTGGCGCTCTGGAGGCCGAGCTGCAGCGCTACCTGCAGCAAGGCGGCGCAGTACTGGCGGCAACCCATGAAGAGATGCGCCTGGATGCGGATCGATTGCATTATATGTTCTTGAGGAATGGCCGCGTCATGGCCAGCATCGACGGAGTACGTTTTAACGAGGCCGCCCGCAAGAAGGTGCGAACGCTGCTCTTCGGCAATGCACTTTCGTCGGATCAGTAGAGACGATAGGGTGCGGTCAATTCTTCGAAGAGCGCTCCGTCGCCCGCCCAGCTGCGTCGAAAGCTGTCGAAATCCATGTCCGCAAGCGCCGCTTCACGAAATCCGGGGCCGCCCCAGATCATATCCATCCAGAAGCGTCCGTCCTCGGTCCGGCGCAATTTGAAATGTTCGGGATGAAGCCTATGAATGATGCGCATATATTCATAAGCAGTACGTAGTGGATCGAAATCGGCGCTGTCCGGCGTAATCTGCAGGCCGCGGCAAGTCTGACCGGCAAAGATGCTGCCCTGCGGTTCAAAGGCGGCTTCGCCAATTTGGACGCCCGGCAGTTGCAGGGCGCGCAACTCGCGCGCCACACGTTGCGAATCCAGCCAGGGCGCGCCGGAGTAGACAAAGGGCCGCGTAGTTCCGCGTCCCAGCGAAAACTCAAGTCCCTCGAAGAGCGCCATTCCGGGGTATACCAGGGCCGCCTCCAGAGAGGGGATATTGGGCGAGGGATTGATCCAGCTGCGGCGCAGCGACGCATCAGTATGGCTGCGCTGGTAGCCAGCAACCTCCACGACGCTCAACTGCAGCGAGGGCAATTTCATCGCCGCCAGATAGCGCGCGTATTCTCCAGGAGTGAGCGAATACAGGAAGGGCGTGGGCGCCTCTCCCACAAAACTGCGATAACCATCCTGGAGAAAGGCGCCGCTGGCGCGCCAGAATCCGTAGGGGTTGGGCCGATCGAGTACCATCATTTCCATGCCGAGTGCGGCCGCGGACTCCATCAGATAGCTGAGCGTGGTAACGTAGGTGTAGCAGCGTACCGGAAGCATGTCGAGATCTACCACAATCAAGTCGATGCCGTCCAGTTCCTGCGCAGACGGGCGTTTGACGCTGGAGTAAAGACTGCGAACCGGAATACCGT
Organism: Leptospirales bacterium; assembly: GCA_019694655.1. Lineage (NCBI taxonomy): Bacteria > Pseudomonadati > Spirochaetota > Leptospiria > Leptospirales > Leptospirales bacterium. The sequence continues at coordinate 476,566 of JAIBBN010000001.1, read as the reverse complement.
AGCGCGGATCGCTGTGCCGAGAGGCGAGACTGCGATCCAGATGACCGTAGAGCCCATGTTCCGGTTCAAAGAGCAGCGCCGGACGAACGCCCGCTTCGACCATCAACTCCAGTCCTGATTTCAAATTGCGATCGCGACCGCTGCTATTGGTCAGCAATGCAAAGCGTCTGTAGCGCAAGAGTGCAAAGTTGTCCTGGCTGATCGCATCCAGCCCGGTGTAGAGCGGCGCACGCGAACGATCGGGAAGCGCGGCGCCCTGTACCGGGTCCTCCGGCCAGCAGCAGCGCGGCAGGCGATAGAGTCGTTCGCCTTGCAGAGTTTCCAGCTTCAAAATCGACTCGGTTTGTGGGAAGTCCAGGCCGCGCCAGATTGCCTGCTGCTGGCAGCAGGCCAGGGGCGCGCCGCCCGTTGCCGCCAGCAGCAGGCTGACGTACAGTACAGGCTTGCGGCCGGCGAGGAGCATCCGGTTCGGAAGCTGCTTTTTCGGTGACAGTGCTGGCCGGCTCTTGAGCGCTTGCATGATTGCGAAATTTCCTGGCCGCTGCGGCAAAGGATACGCTCACACACCTGCTGAACAATGGCGCCGCAATCGAAAAACGCCTATCCTCTGGTTCTGTCCCTGGCCTTGCCGCCAGCCGCAGCGCGCACGGCGCGTTACGCAATTGAACGACTGGAATGCTATCGCAGCATCGACCGAATCGATGCAGCCGCGATCGCCGGTCCGCCAGCCTACCTTGCAGATGCCAGTATGGACCAGGTCGCCGAATCGCTGGCCTGGAATGTTCCGACCGTGGCGATTGCAACTCCAGAATTGGGCGCCCCCGAGTTGCAACTCTTGCGCAATATGGGTCTGGCCGCGTTGTGGAAGATCGACCAGGAACAGCAAGGAATGGTCTTTCCGGAACTGGCGCTGGCATGGCCGCAAAGCCAGGCAATCCTGGTGGAAGACGACCCCTCCTTGCGCCAGATGTTTCGGCAGATCTTGCGTTTCGCCGGATACGATGCACGTAGCGATTTTCGCAATGCTGCGGAAATCATACAGGCGCTGGAATCTGACCTGCAGCAAAATAGTACGCGCTCCGAGCTCGCCGTGCTCAATCTGGATTCCGAACGTTGCCTCGCGGCCGAATTCTTCGATCGTCTGCGTGCGCTCTACCAACGATACAGCCAGTTGCGCAGCCGATTGCGCTTGGTATTAATGAAAGATTTCTCGCGACCCGGATTGGATTTACGCATGATCCAGCGCCTCGTACAGCCGTATGCGCGCCGAATCTTTCACCCCGAAGAGGCGGCGTTGGCCTTGCTGGAAGGCTTCTTTTTTTATGAAGCTGCCGGCCCGCAGTCGCGCAGTCAGGCGCAGGGGAACCGTCAGCCGGCATCGCTGGATCAGCTGCTGTTTGGCTCAGGCATCGAACCATTGCGGGAATGGCCGGCAGCGGGCAATCTTAGCGGCGCCTTGCAGGCCGAGGGACGACGCGTGCTATTTCGCTGGCTGCCGGCGTTGCTGGCTGGCGATGCATCGCGATCAGCGGCGCTGGCCGACAGTCCGGGACGTCGATGAAAGAGGCGCAACTGATCGAATTGTTCCATGGCGCTGCCAGTGTCGCACTGGATGATTGTGCGCCGGTATTGCCTGCCGAATTGATCGCCACCGATGCGCTGGTTGAGGACGTTCACTTTCGACGCGACTGGTCCTCGCCGGAAGACATAGCCATCAAGCTGGTCCAGTGCAATGCCTCGGATATGAATGCCAGCGGCGCCGCTCCGGCCTGGTGCCTGTTGAATCTGGGCCTGCCCCCTGTACTCAGCGGCAGTTTTGCCGAGCGCTTCGCACAAGCGCTGCTTGCTGAACTTCAAACCATATCCTGTAAGTTGATTGGCGGCGATACGTTTCGCGCACCCAAACTCTTTCTTTCGCTGACCATGGCCGGTCGGGCAAAACGAATCGTGCTGCGCAGCGGCGCAAAGCCCGGCGACCGACTGTGGCTCAGCGCGCCGCTGGGCTGGTCGTTGGCCGGCTACCGAAATCTCTCTGGCGAGCTACAGCTGCCGCCGGAAATCGCAACTACCGCACGCCGCAAGCATCTTCAACCGCGCGCCGATTTGCGCCTTGGCCCGCGTCTGGCCGCGCTGGCAGCAACCCATGCGATGATGGATATCAGCGATGGTCTGCTCAGCGACGCGCCGCGCATGGCCGAGGCCAGCGGCGTGCAATTGCGGATCCAGCTGAATGCCTTGCCGCTGCCCGCGCCGCTTGCCGCCTTTGCCGGACCAGAGCTGGCTTTGCTCAGCGGCGAAGAACTGGCGCTGCTGGCCGCCGGCGGCGACGAGCTGCGAAGCGAAGGACTCATTGAAATTGGAACTGTCAGCGCAAGGCAGGCAGGGGACCAGGCCCTTGCGTTGTTCGATTCGGAAGGATGCGAGGCGCCCCTGCCGGAGGCATCCTTCCAGCATTTCTAGGGCCTCGAGTTCGACCAGGGGCCGCAACGCATTCTGCAGAATTGACGCGGCCCACAAGCCTGGCGACAATGGCCCATGCGACCGCGGCAGATCGGGCGACGCCTTCTTGCGGCATATTTTCTGCTGCTCGGCGGAGGCATTGCCGCTTGCCGGGACGGCGGCAATCCATCGCTGGATCTCGCTGCCATTGCCGCCGCCTATCGCGTGCTGATCATTGGCGATTCATTGACCGACTTCTCCGAAGGTTTCAATCTGCAGGAGAAGCTGGGCGCCGGTTGGGTCGTGGCCCACCGCGGCGTAATCAATCGCGATTTTCTGACCTGGACCGGACGACTGGATGAGGCCTTCGATGAAATGCGCTCCGGACCGCCGGATCTGATTGTGGTCGAGCTGGGGACCAATGATTCGTTCTTATATGGACCCGAACTCTTTCTAGCGCACTACCAGAACTTTCATGCAGACCTGCGCTTGCGCAGCCAGGCGACGGTCTATTACTGTCTGATGCCCTTGACCTTGATTGAATCGCTGGGCCCCTCGATTGCTCGCAACAATGCCGCTTTGCGCGCAACGCCTCTGCCGGAGCGGGTCAGGCTGATCGATCTGGAGGCGGCCTTTGCTTCCGCCGCGCCTGCGCCGCCGCTCTACCTTGGCGACGACCCCCTGCACCCTACAAGCAATGGCTACCGCTTGATCGCCGCAGAAATGGCGCGCAATTTGCAGACCGGTCCATGACGCCGAAAAGTCATTGCCGCTTGAGCCGGAGCTGGGAAGGTCTCCTTCGTGGCTGCGCCGGCGGATATCCATAAACAACTGGCAGTTTTTTCGAACTACCTGAAACGCAAGGGCCTGAAGATCACCAGCCAGCGCTTGCTGGTAGCGGAAAAAATCTTCGGGATACATGAGCACTTCACTGTAGATAGTCTGGCGGAGACCCTGAAGGAAAGGCGCGGCGAGATCTCACGCGCGACAATCTATCGCATTGTCTCGGTCATGGTGGAAGCCGGGCTCTTGACCGAACACAATTTTGGCCAGAATGCACGCTACTATGAGCATATCCCCGGACATGAACACCACGATCACATCCTCTGTCTGGACTGCGGCCGAATCGACGAGTTTGTAAGCCAAAAGATTGAGGATTTGCAGACCCAGATTGCCAGTGAACACGGCTACGATCTAGCCGAGCATTCGCTGAATCTCTACGGCCGCTGTCGGGATTGGAAAGAAAAGGGCGCCTGCGCGCGCCGCCAGCAGCACGAAGAAGAGGATTAGGACGCGTCTCTGGCGCCCCTGGCGTCGCAGCCGCGAATGAATCGATGGCGACCCGGAAGTCACAGATTGCCAGGCGCATGCGCGAGCTGGAAGACGAAATCCGCCATCACCAGCATCTCTACTACGTAAAGAATCAGGCGCAGATTTCTGATCGCGATTTTGATCAACTGCTGGAAGAACTGCAAGTCCTGGAGCGCGAAAACCCGGCCGAGGTCAGCAAAGATTCTCCGACGCGGCTGGTGGGCTCCGATCTGGACAGCGATTTTCCTAAGTTCCAACATAGTATTCCGGTGCTTTCGCTGGCTAATACCTACTCCACGGGCGAGGCCCTGGAGTGGGCGCAGCGCATGTCGGAGGAGGGCGCCAAACAATTCAGCGTGCAATGGAAAATAGACGGCGCGACCCTGGTTCTCTACTATGAGAAAGGCGCGTTGATTCGGGCCGTCACGCGCGGCCAGGGACAGATTGGCGATGAGGTCACCGCCAACGCTCTGACCATTCGTAACATTCCGCATCGATTGCATGCCAAAGTTGATCTCATCGCCCGCGGCGAGGTATACATGACCTATGCCGACTTTGAGACCTTCAACGAGGCCTACGGCAGCGTCTATGCCAATCCGCGCAATCTGGCCGCCGGTTCTTTGAAGCACAAGAAATCGCGCGAGGTTGCCCGCCGACCGCTGCGCTGGCTGGCCTTTGAGGGCATACTTGCGAAGGATACCTCGCAACTGGATAGCGAGCGACTGCAGCGCATGGCGGAGCTGGGACTGCCGATTTCGGCGGACAATCGCAGCGCAGGCCCCGCCGAGCTGGCGACGGTCATCGCCGAATTCGAAGCGAAACGCGATCAAGCGCCCATGCCGGTGGACGGCCTGGTGCTCAAGGTTGAGTCAATTGCCTTGCGCGATGCGCTTGGCGCCACCAGCGCATCGCCGCGCTGGGCGACGGCCCTGAAGTTCGAGCCGGAAATTGCCGAGACGACGGTGCTGGATATCCAGGCTGCTGTCGGCCGTACCGGTAGGGTTACGCCGCGCGCCGAGCTTTCGCCGGTCAAACTTGCCGGGACCACGGTCAGTTTTGCAACCCTGCATAACGCTGATTACATTGAACGTCTGGGCGTTCGCATCGGTTCGCGCGTTCGCGTATCCAAGCGCGGCGAAATCATTCCCGCAGTGGAAGAAGTCGTCGACCCAGGCAAAGGGCCGGCCTACAGGTTTCCGAAAAAGTGTCCGGCCTGCCGCTCGCGGCTGCAACGCGACGAGGATGCAGTCGACTGGATCTGTCCAAATCCGCTCTGCGCTGGCAAGACGCTCAATCGCATCGTATTCTTTGCCAGTCGCAAGATGATGGATATCGCCGGTCTTGGCGAAAGGGTTGCCGCTGTCCTTTTCGAGGGCGGCTATCTGCAATCGCTGGCCGATATCTACCGTCTGCAGGCGCGGCGTGAAGAATTGGAAGAAATCGAAGGCTTTGGCAAGAAATCCGTTCAATTGTTGCTGGATGGCATCGCGCAGTCGAAGCAGCAGCCCTTCCGTCGTTTGTTGCCGGCGCTGGGTCTGCGCGAGGTGGGCCCGAGCGTCGCCGAACTGCTGATTGCCAATGGATATAACAGTATGGACCGGATCGTCCAATTGGCTGCCGCTGAGGATGCCCTGGCGCGCCTCGATCTCATTCACGGCATTGGGCCGCGAACCAGCGAGGCCATCATCGAGCAATTCCGCAGTCCGGACTTGCTGGCGCTCATCGAGGAATTGCGTCGCGCCGGCTTGCAGCTGGAGGCCGCGGCAACCCAAAAGGGACCTGCGTTGCCGGCAATTTTCGACGGCCAGAGTTGGTGCGTTACTGGCAGCTTCGAGCGCTTCAAGCCTCGCGATCTGGCCATGGACGAAGTTCGGGCGCGAGGCGGAGCGGTGGTCAGTTCGGTCAGCTCCCGCACCACGCACCTGCTGGCCGGCGCCAATGCCGGCTCAAAGCTGAACAAGGCCCAGGAACTCGGAGTACAGGTAGTTAGCGAGGCCGAATTCCTGAAATGGATCGGCGCCAGCTGATCTGGCCGACACGCTGGCTGATGCTGTGCGCCGAGCTGCCCTGCCACCCTTTGCTGGTCCACCTGCCGCTGGGGCTGGCCTTCTTGATTCCTGTGGCAGCGCTGGCGGCGGCCTTTTTGCAAATTGTCGGTCATCGACTTTTGACGCTGTGGAATCTGTTGCTTTTGCTGCATTTGCTGCTGGTTGCCAGCCTTGTTCTCACAAAGTGGAGCGGCGAACAAGCCGCGCCGGCGGTTGAGCCTCTGGTAGCACAGGAAGCGTTAGAGCGGCACGCCTTCGATGGCGGTTTGCTTCTGGCTGCGGCCAGCGTCGCGCTCCTTGTGTGGCTTGTCGCCTGGCGCAAGGGCTTTGCGCGCGGGGCCGTTTCCGCTCTGCTGCTGGCCGCTTCGACATTTCCCGGACTGGCGCTGGCATTGCGAACTGGCAGCAGCGGCGGAGCGCTGGTCTACGTCCATGGCAGTTATCGCGCCTGGATCCAGTCCAATCCAATGCAGCAACCCGATTCCGACGGCGCAGGTGCAGCGAAGTCGCCCCAATCGTTGCCATCGTCGCCCTGAGTTCCTTTTTTTTCAGGACTTCTGTAAAACTGTTGATCCGTCTTTGTAAAGATGTATCGTCATATTACTGAAACGGCCGGATAAGCGGTCGCTTGGTTTGCAATTGGCGATGCAAAAACTAGAAGAAGAAAAGACCCGCGAACGCCTGCAGCTGATCGCCCAGAGCAGCATGGAGGGCTGGCGTTGCTTTCTGGAAAGCGGCCGAAATTCGTCGCTCTACCGCCAGAGCCTTGCGGCAGTGGGTAAGGAGCGCGCCGCGCGCATTGCCCTGCTGGAACTGTATCTGGAGACTCTGACTCTTGAGGAGCGTCGCCGGCTGGAATCCAACGGCGAGAATTTCTGGAACGCAGCTTACTGTTTTGTCCGCGAGATGGTGACGCCCCGGCTGAAGAATGGAGCGAATCGTAACTTTGCACGCAGCATTTTTGGCGCTGCGATGCGGCGCTTGCTGGCCGAGGAGGGTCAGCTCGAGCAACGCCGCGAAGCCGCTCTTTTCCTGCGAGCCATGATTGATCTATGCAGCGATGCCAACGCCATCGTCGCAGCATGGCAGGATTGCCGGCAATATCAGCAAAGCAACACAGCCATCGAGCGCTGATCTTTGGCCTATCGAGAATCCTTCAGCGATGCAGGCTGAGAGCATTGTAGTCCCTCCGAAATCCGCCGGCGATAAGGGCTTCCGCCCATTTACTCTTTAGCGCCGGGGCGCCGTTGATCTCGAGAATGCGCAGACGACCAGGCGATCGCGCTCTCCGCTTCAGCATTCGATGCAGAGCGCTGGCCAGCTCGGCAACATCAGCCGGGTCGCAGTCCGTTGACAGCCAGAGCCTTCGGCCGCCCCCCACAAGCAGCGCGCAACATCGCCCCCGGCAAAAGAAGCGCCAGGCATCGCCGCGAATTGCCGCAGCTTGATCCCTGAACTCGTCGTCCAGCAGCCGCAGCGGCGAAGCTGGATCGGCAACGTGTAACAGAAAGGACGCAGGCTGGCGATAACTCTGGCTCTCAAGCAGGCGTAAAGCCTCGTGACTGGCAAACTGCATGCCCGTCGGTCCTCGAATGAAGTCGCCGGCCACAACCTCCCCGGCCAGCTCCAGCCTGCGCAGCGAACGTGAAATATGCCGCCATTGCACAGCGGCCGTTTCGCGCTCGCAGAGTTCGCGAAATACGATGCCGTAACGCAAGAGCAGCTGCCGGGCTCGCGCCTCGGCAATTTCCTCAGCCCGCCAGGGATCGCTCTCCTCTACTATCCGGGGAAGACGTCGCCAGGTCTGCGCCAGACTTTGCGAGGCGCTCCAGCGTGAAGCAAAGCGCAAGGGGGCCGACGACCGCACAGACGCTCCGCCTTCAATCGAAGCATCGCGCCTTTCGCTACTGAATTTGAACTTCCTTGAAATCGCGCGACGCACCGCATGGAAGCCCTCAACGACGACCTGACCTTCCCAGCAAAGGCGCCATAGCGCTTGTTCGACCGTCGCCATCGAAAGTGAACTGCGCAGGGCAATGCTCTTCAGATCAAAACGCGCGCCTTCCTCGCCCAACGCGAGCAGCAACGCTTGCTCCACGCCATCCGCCGACGGCGTCGCCTCCGCTCCCTCTGCTGAATCTCTGCCCTGGGCTGTGTCAAACAGCTCGCGATCGGCCGCAAAACTGAAGGCCAGGCGGCGTTGCGCAACGCCAAACCAGTGCGGATCGCCGTTGGCCAGCAGAGCATCAAGTTCGGGCGCGTCATAGTGTTCGAGCCGCGTTGGAAAAATCCAATCCTCCCAGAGCGCCGCGTCCGCCGGATAGCCGAAGAGACGTTCCAGAATCTGTCGCAAGTCCGCTCCGCGTTGCAAATCCAGCACAAAGTACGACCACTCAGCGCTTTTCAAATGAGGAATGCGGGCGCGCGCCTGTCGTCGTCCAAGATACAAAAGGCGCTCAAAGTTTTGTCGATCACAGAAAAACTCGGCGCTATCCTGGCCTTCCAGCGCCGCGCTAAAGCGCAACACAAGGCCGCGTTGCTGCAGCTTGAGGAGCGCCCGTCGCAGCGCGCCAGTGTCCAGGTGCAGTTCGCGCGCCAGTCGCGCTACGCTTCGCGGCCCGCGGTGACGCATCCATTCTTCAAGCCAGGCGACGAACTCGCCAGACGCCTCGCCGCCTGCCTGCTGGGTTGCGGACGAATCGCCGATCAGCGATTGCAGCCGGGCATAGCACTGCTGATGCACCAGAAGGTCGTCGACGCGCGCCACGGGCGACCCCTGATCATCGATTGCCAGGAGCTCTTCTGTTCCATGATCGCGCTCAATGGCAGCAGCCAGCTTTCGCCACTCGACAGCACTGACGGCCACAAGGTCGCGTATGAACTCAAAAAGCTCAAGGCCTGGCTGCGGTGCATCGCCGACCCGCAAACGCATCAGGCGCTCTTCCAGTTCGGTAACAAGCTGCTCAGAAACAGGGGGCGCGCCCCCGGCAACTTGATCGATCCAGGCGCGCTGCAGCGAGGCCGATTGGTCGCGCTCCGGCCGATCATCCTGATACATGAAGTAGTTGGTCTCACGCCACGCCAGATTGCGGGCAAAGGGGCTGGGCGCGCCCGAGTGGAAGGCATGGACTGCAATGGCGCCGGTCTTCAGCTCGCCCAGCAGGCGCTCCAACGAAGGCAGATCAAAATCATCCTGCAGCGAACTTCGCCAGGCCTCAATCATCGCCGGAAAGTCGCCGGACGCGCGCACAGCGTTTTGCAGGCGGCTGGCGCGCATGCGCGTGAACCACAGCGGCGAGCGCTGACCAAAGCCGCGCGGCGGCAACAGCAGCGAGCGCCCCGCCGCCTCGCGAAATCGCGCGCCAAAAAGGGAGCTATTTTCCAGCGCCATTTGCAGCAGCTCCAGGCTTCGTTGCGGCTGGACCAGATCGAGGAATTGCGCAGCGCTAATCTCCAGCGGCAGGATCAGCGTTACAGCGCGATCATCGTGCATCGTCTGAATCGTATGGCCAAAGCGCTCTCGCCACGCGGCGCGCAGCAAAAGGGCAAAGGGCCGATTGACCTTTCCGCCCCAAAAGGTATGCACAAAAACCTGCCGCGCCTCTCCCTCCCCGCCGCTTTGAACCGATTCGAACAGTACACAGTGCCGATGCGGTATAGCGCCTCCCGATGCCAGGCGCTGCTGGAGCAACAATGCGCAGAGACGGCTTGCAGCCTCCGGCGCCATGGCATACTCCTGCTCCAATGACTGACAGAAGTCGGGACTGTCGATTTCGGCCGCTGCGCGACTGAGAAACCGCAAGCTATGTTCGGCCGTAGCAAAGGAACGATCCTGGTCTTCCGCTTTCCAGAAGGGGATGATATTGGAACGCGCGGCGCTTTCCGACACCATGACGTCATTGTGCGTGATTGCCTCAATGCGCCAGTTTCGCCGACCAAATGCGATCACTTCCCCTATGCTGCGTTCCCATACAAACTCCTCATCGAGATCGCCCAGCTTCTGACCTTCCGAAGTGCGCAATGCAAAGTAGCCGCGGTCGGGAATCATGCCGCCGGCCATATAAAGCACTCGTTCGGCGCCCTCGCGCGCCATGAAAACGCGCCGCTCCTGATCGTTGGCGATCCGCGGTCGCAACTCGCGGATGCGCGTTGATTCATAGCGTCCAGCCAGCATCTCCAGGCAGAGCTCGAATTGCCGCAGGTTCAAAGAGTGATATGCGTCGCTACGCCGCAGCGTGCGATAGGTCTCTTCCATAGGTTGTTCGCCGCTGCAGGCAAAGGACACAAGAATCTGCGCAAGGGCGTCCAGCGGCGACTGCATGACGCCGATGGGTTCAATCTCGCCCTGTAACGCGGCGCGCACAGCAACGGCTGCGTCGAGATAATCCAGGTCGTGAGCGGGGAAAATGAGGCCGCGCGACGTCTGCTCCATACTGCGTCCGCTGCGGCCAACTCGCTGCAACAGCGAAGCAATGGTCGGCGGACATTGTAGCAGCAAAACCTCATCGACGGCGCCAATATCTATGCCCAGCTCCAGCGAGCTGGTGGCGACAATTGCCGGCAATTGGCCAGATTTAAGCCGCTCTTCGGCAGCATGTCGCAGTTCTCGCGATAGAGAGCCGTGATGACATAGCGCCAGGTTCTCCCCTGCGACCTCGTTGATACTGCGCGTGATCCGTTCGGCCAGACGCCGACTGTTGACAAAAATTAGCGTGCTTCGATTTTTTCTGATTCTTGCGACAAATTCAGGCGCCAGCCGATCCCAGACAGCTTCTGGCGCCGTATCGGCTTCTGGATCTTGCGCCTCCGGTGCGGCATGCACCCGCAGCTCGAGCGGTCGCTGTCCAGCAGCCTGCAGGATTGTCACAGGTCGCGGCGTGAACTTTCCTGCGCTTTCAACGTATCCGCCGGCGAAACGGGCCGCCGACTCCAGCGGCCGCGTCGTGGCCGACAATGCAATGCGTTGAAAATCGCCGGCAAGGTCAAAGAGTCGCTCCTGACAGACGGAGACCAGCGAACCACGACGGTCGCCAATCAGAGCGTGGATCTCGTCGATGATCACGCAGCAGAGGCCGCCGAACAAGTTTCGCGAGCGACGCGCCGTCAGCATGATGAACAACGACTCCGGCGTTGTGATCAGAATCTCTGGCGGCTTGCGCAATTGCCGCTGCCGTTCAGCTGCCGGCGTATCGCCGTTGCGCACAGCTACGCGCACGGGAACTGCAGACGAAAGCTCCGCCTGCTGCATGGCGTAGAGTTCGCGCAGCGGTTCCGTAAGATTGCGCTCGATATCGGCGCCCAGAGCGCGCAGCGGACTGAGGTAAAGGACGCGCAGCTCGCCCCCTCCCCACCGACCAGAAAAAAGAGAGTCCAGGGCCCACAGAAAGGCGCTGAGCGTCTTGCCGCTGCCCGTCGGCGCGCTGAGTAGCACATGCTCGCCGCTGGCGATAGCTGGCCAGGCCAGCCGTTGCGCCTCCGTTGGCCCGCCAAAGCGCGCTTCGAACCATTGGCGCACCAGCGGCGAAAAGGGAATCAGAGCCTTATCCACAGAAGCACTAAACAAACGATTGGTTTTCTGTCAAGATCCTGGCGCTTGCGTGGTACGTACCACAGCAGGGATCTTTCCATGAATTCTGGCGCCCTGATCGATCGATTGCCAGAAATGTCTTGACCTCGCAACAGCCTTGCGCTTCTTGTCCAAAGATCTGGCAGTCTGATAGACCGATTGCCAGAAATGCAAATATTTTGATAGGTAAGGGAGGAGGACCATCATGGCCATCAAACCGCTGGCTGACAGGGTTCTGATCAAACCGCTCGACGCGTCCGAAGAAAAAGTCGGCTCGATCTTCATTCCGGATACGGCCAAAGAAAAGCCGCAAGAGGGTAAGGTCGAGGCTGTAGGACCGGGACGAATCGAAGACGGAAAGCACATCGCAATGGATGTGAAACCCGGCGATCGTGTACTCTACGGCAAATACTCGGGAACCGAGATCAAGCACAACGGACAGGACTTCCTGATCGTTCGTGAGAGCGATATTCTGGCGATCCTTAGCTGATCGTCCGCTGCTAAGCAAATTTCAGCAACAAGCAATACAGGAGAACAGCAATGGCGAAACAATTGCAGTTTCATGAAGATGCCCGCCGCAAGCTGCAGGCTGGCGTAAACAAACTGGCTAACGCAGTCAAAGCAACGCTTGGACCGCGCGGTCGCAATGTCATCATCGACAAAAAATTTGGCGCTCCGACTGTAACCAAGGACGGCGTCACCGTAGCCAAGGAAGTCGAACTGGAAGACCATTTCGAAAACCTGGGCGCGCAGCTGGCCAAAGAAGTAGCTACCAAAACCAACGACGTGGCTGGCGACGGCACGACGACGGCTACCGTTCTGGCTCAGTCGATTGTAAACGAAGGCCTGAAAAACGTGGCCGCTGGCGCCAATCCAATGTACCTCAAGCGGGGCATGGACAAAGCCGTCGACGTCGTCATTGGCGAAATCAAGAAGATGTCCAAAGATGTCGGCTCGAACAAGCAGGACATCGCTTCGGTTGCATCGATCTCGGCCAACAATGACGCCGAGATTGGCAAACTGATCGCTGATGCTATGGAAAAGGTGGGCCAGGACGGCGTCATCACCGTGGAAGAAGCAAAGGGCATCGACACCACGCTGGAAGTCGTGGAGGGCATGCAATTTGACCGCGGCTATCAGTCGCCCTACTTCGTGACCGATCCGGAAGGAATGGTCGCCACTCTTGAGGATCCCTACATCCTGATCCACGAGAAGAAAGTTTCCAACATGCGCGAGTTTCTGCCGCTGCTGGAAAAAGTAGCGCAGGGCGGCCGTCCGCTGATCATCATCAGCGAAGAAGTCGAAGGCGAAGCGCTGGCCACGCTGGTGGTCAACAATCTGCGCAAGACCCTCAAAGTTTGCGCTGTGAAAGCGCCAGGCTTTGGCGATCGTCGCAAAGCGATGCTGGAAGACATTGCCATTCTGACCGGCGGTCAGGTAATCAGCGAAGACCTTGGTCTGAAGCTGGAAAATACCGATGTATCGCAACTCGGCAAAGCCAAGAAAGTGACTGTGGACAAGGAAAACACCACGATCATCGAAGGCGCTGGCAAGCAGGCTGATATCAAGGGCCGTATCGCGCAGATCAAAAAGCAAATCGACGATACGACCAGCGATTATGATCGCGAAAAGCTGCAGGAGCGCCTGGCCAAATTGTCCGGCGGCGTGGCGGTCATCCATGTGGGCGCCGCTACCGAAGTCGAAATGAAAGAGAAGAAGGCGCGCGTTGAAGATGCGCTGTCTGCTACTCGTTCGGCAGTGGAAGAAGGCACGGTGCCGGGCGGCGGACTTGCATTGCTGCGCGGACGCGAGGCGCTGAAAGACATCAAGCTGGATGGCGACGAGAAAACCGGCGCCGAGATCATCTACCGCGCTCTGGAAGAGCCGCTGCGCATGATTGCACAGAACGCCGGCCTCGAAGGCAGCGTTGTAGTCCAGCGCGCAATGCAGGAAAAAGGCGCTATGGGCTTCAATGCAGCAAGTCTGCAGTGGGAAGACCTCACCAAAGCGGGCATTCTGGACCCGGCCAAGGTCGTTCGCAGCGCGCTGCAAAACGCCGCTTCCATTGGCAGCATGGTACTGACCACCGAGGTCAGCATTACCGATCTGCCGGAGAAGAAAGAGGCTGCAGCCCCGGGCGGCGGCATGGGCGGAATGGGCGGCATGGGTGGCATGGGCGATTTCTGATCGACCACTCCAGTACGCAGGAGAAGGGCGACCTCAGGGCCGCCCTTTTTTTTTGCTATGGAACTCTCCGACGATCCCAGACTGATTCAATGGCAACAGCAGCTGCAAGCGCAGCTGGAAGCGTGCAGCCAATCGCTGGGAGCGATGCCGCTGCAAGCTGCGCGACTGTGCAGCTTTGATGGCGAGGGCGGCAGCATCCTCTCCGATCCATCCGCGATGTCGTTGCGCCGCGTTTTGCTCAGCGGCCGATTATTGCACAGCCTTGGCGAAGACGAGCGACCGGTGAGCGGCGACTGGCTGGCGGTGCAGGAGGCCGATGAGGATCTTTGCATTGCACATGCCATTCTACCGCGACGCAATCTGTTGCGTCGCAAGCAGCCCGGTCGCGGCGCGCGCCCGCAAGCCCTGGCGGCCAACATCGACCGGGCGCTCTGTCTCTGCGGCCTGGATGGCGACTTCAACTTGCGACGCCTGGAGCGATACCTTGTTCAGTGTCGCGAGGATGGTATCGCCGCCGTTGTCGTTCTGAACAAGGCCGATCAGCACGAAGCGCAGACGATCTCCAATTTCCAGGATCAGGTAAACGCCATCAGCGCAAACGCGCCTGTCCTCGCTATCAGTGCGCTCCTGGCGCACAATCTCGTAGCCCTGAAGACCTACTTGCAGCCAGGCGAAACGGTTGCGCTGCTGGGTTCCTCCGGCGCCGGAAAGTCGACATTGCTCAACCAGCTGCTGGGCGAAGAGCAGCAGCGTACCGCCCCGGTGCGTGCTGGCGATCAGCGCGGCCGACACACCACCACGCGCCGTCAGCTCTTCCGGTTGCCCTGGGGCGCCTATCTGATGGATACGCCGGGGATGCGCGAATTCGGTCTGCTGGCAGGCGATGATTCGCTGGCGGCGCAGTTCCCTGAAATTCAGACCCTGGCTGCCAACTGCCGCTTCGAGAATTGCAGCCATGAACAGGAGCCAGGCTGCGCCGTACGCCAGGCGCTGCTTGACGGCGTTCTGGCCACAGAACGCTGGCACAGCTACCAGAAGCTACTGGCCGAAGAACGCTACCACGCGCGACAGCAAGACCGCACGCTACAAATGGAGGAAAAACGAAAGTGGAAACAGATCCACAAGTCGCTGCGCCAGAGCTACAAACAGCAATCATAGACCGGCCCTGGACGCCTGCTGACCCTGCCCGGTTCTTGGTCGACGCCGCTCTGCAGCGCGGCGCACTGACCGCAGATGAGTCCGCGCTTCAGCGATGTGCAACTGGGCGTGCTGGGCGGCGGCCAATTGGGACGCATGCTGCTGGCGCCGGCCCTGCAGCTGGGTCTGCAACCATTCTATCTGGACGGCGACGCCGAGGCGCCCTGCAGTTTCCTGAAGGGCTTCGTCCACGGGGCGGTCTCTGATCGAAAGGCGGTGCTCGATTTTGGCGAACGCTGCGACCTCTTGACTATCGAAATCGAACATGTGAATTGCGACGCCCTGGAGTTGCTGGCGGCGCGCGGCAAGGTTGTGCGACCGGGGCCGCAAGTTATCGCACTCATTCAGGACAAGCTGGCCCAGAAGCAATTCTATGTTCAGCACAAACTTCCGACGCTCGAGTTCCACTCGATTGAGCGGCGCGAAGACTTGCGCGAATTGCGTGATTGGTTTCCGCTGGTACAGAAGCTGCGGCGCGCCGGCTACGACGGGCGCGGCGTGCAGGTCTTGCGCGGGCCGGATGAGATTGAGCGCGGTTTTGACGCCCCTTCGATAGTAGAACGGCTGGCCGCATTTGAAAAGGAGATCGCGGTTATCGTTAGCCGGCGATCCGATGGCGGCCTGGCCTCCTTCCCGGCGGTCGAAATGGAATTTCACGTGGAGGCGAACCTGGTAGAATTGCTCTTTGCCCCGGCTTCGATCAGCTCCGATCAAGAGCGGCGCGCCATGCAGATTGCCTTCGCTGCCGCCGAGGCGCTGCAGATCGAAGGTCTATTGGCGGTGGAGATGTTTTTGC
The DNA here is from genome assembly GCA_019694655.1 of Leptospirales bacterium. NCBI lineage: Bacteria > Pseudomonadati > Spirochaetota > Leptospiria > Leptospirales > Leptospirales bacterium. The sequence continues at coordinate 461,022 of JAIBBN010000001.1, read as the reverse complement.
TGAGCGATGGCAAACTGGTAATCAACGAGATGGCCCCGCGCCCGCACAATAGCGGTCATCATACAATTGAAGCTTGTAACAGTTCGCAGTATGCGGAGCATTTGCGCGCTATCCTTGGCCTGCCGGCCGGCGACTGCCGCCTGCGCCAGCCGGCTGCTATGATCAACCTGTTAGGCGCCAGTGGCGCCTCCGGCGCAGTTCGCTATAAGGGTCTGGAAAAAGTCCTTGCCTGGCCGGGGGTCCATGTCCACCTCTATGGCAAGCGTCAGACGCGTCCCTATCGCAAGATGGGTCACGTTACCGTAGTTGCGGCCAGCGCGCAGGAAGCCATCGCCCGCGCACGGCAAATTCGAGACATGATTCAGGTAGAGGGCGCGGAACAATGATTGCGCAGGTGGGAATCATCATGGGCAGCAAGTCGGACCTCGCCATTATGGCTGAGGCTGCAGGCGCGCTGGAAGAATTTGGGATCGACCATGAGGTGACAATTGTCTCGGCGCACCGCACCCCGCATCGTCTTGCAGACTACGCACAGAGCGCCGCAGAACGAGGATTGAAAGTTCTGATCGCTGGCGCCGGCGGCGCAGCGCACCTGCCGGGCATGACCGCTGCTTACACTGCGCTTCCAGTCATCGGCGTGCCGGTTCGCTCTTCCAATTCGATCGACGGCTGGGATTCAATCCTGTCCATTCTGCAGATGCCGGCAGGCGTTCCGGTGGCGACTGTCGCGCTGAATCAGGCTCGCAATGCCGGTCTGCTGGCGGTGCGCATCCTTGCCGCTCAGGACGATTCGCTCCGGGCAAAGATGAATCGATTTCTCGAGGCGCAGCGCGATGCGGTTCTGCAGCAGGCCGGCGAAATGGAATCCAGAGGATATAAGAATCTTCTGTAATACTGTAGTAATTTCCAATTGGGCGGCGGCTCGGTCGCTATGCCGGCGCGCCTTCGCCGGATCAGCTGCGAAAACTGCGAACTGCTTTCGCTAACGAAATTGCCAGCGCGTTTCCAGAAATTTCAGATACGCCTGCACCGCAGCCTGGGCGGCGCCGTTTTGAGCGCGGATCGCCAGAACGACCTGGCCGGGACGCGTTTCTACTGAATAGCGCAGCGCGCTGGCCTGCAGAGTCATCGCCTTATATTCGGCCGAATTTTCCATGCCCGGCAAGGTTGCCATTGCAAATTGACCGCGCTCAAAGCGCCGCTGCAGCAGTTCCAGATCCTGCCGGTAGCGCTCCTGTTGCGCCTGGCCGCCTTCGGCTGTAACCGAATATATAATTTCGCCGCTGCCATTGGCGAAGTTGAACTGGCGCGCATGGTGCAGCGCCGTGTCCCGCGCGGCCATTTCCTCGCGGACCTTTGGCGTTGCCAGATACAACCCAGAGCCCAGCACCAGGGTAATCAGTGTGGCAATGCCAGCGTAGCGCAATTCGCGCAAATTGTCCCGGCGACTCTGGTCTGCGTGGACTTCAACTGGTGTGGCCATGGGTCAGTCCGCTCCGGGCGAAAGAAGGGTCACTCCGTTTTTTTACAATCGTCCAGGTAAGCATCCAGGGTGATCTGGCGCTGCTCCTCCAGAGTAGTGGCTGCTTCGGCCGCGCCTGAGCGAAAATCTGACTCTGCTCCGGAGCGACTTTCGTCAGCGGATGAGCGCCGCGGCGGCGAAGGCCGCCCCTGATGGGCGGCTCCCGTGGTCAGAAATTCACAGGCCCGCCGATCGCCGCTGGAAAAGCGCAAATACGAGCGCAATAGCTCAAGCCGCTTCGACCAGCTCAGCCTGACCGGCTCGTTTGCCGGCGTCTTGTTTTGAAGATCGACGCCTGCGGGCAAGGCCGTCAGCAGCGGCCAGAGCGCCTGCGCAATGCGCTGCGCCGCCGCCTCGGCCGCTGCTGGCGCTGGCAGGCGATCCTGATCGCGGCGGCAGGAGTGGCCCGGCGCCCAGGAATTCAGGCTCAACACCAGACCCCAGCCTTCCATCCCGCTGCGGCCCAGCGCCGGCCCGCCCATTACACTGCGCGCGCCATCCTCATCGGAACTGGAAAAGGGCCGCCGATCGACGCCATCCGCAAAAATCAATGCATTGGTAAGAATGAGATCATAGCGCGGCTGATGGCGCAAGTAACTGAGCCAGGTTTCCTCGCTGCTGCTTAGCTTGCTTTCCAGACAGGGGCGCTCTGCATCCAGCGCCTTCTGCTGCAGATCGGCCAGCTGGCGCAAGAGGAGCGTGACCTCCGCGGCGCTGCGGCCGGCATCCAGCAGCAGCTTGCGATTTCGGATTTCTGACTCGCGATTTAAATCAATCAATGCAGTTCGCACGACGCCGCCCTCGCTGCGCATGCTGCGTTCCATGAGAAAGACCGAATTCATCGGTTGGTCAAGAATGAATGCAATATGCAGGCCAGGCAAACGTTGTTCCAACAGGGCCTGCGTACGATCCAGAACCGGCGTCAGCGCCGCGCGACTCAGTTCAGAAAATTCTGAATCATTGAGCGCGCCCACTGCAATCGTCCATTGCAAATCGCCATCGGGACGCTCGCTGATGCCGCGGGCGCGCAACTGATGACCCCTGGCGTCTTCACGCAGGTCTTTCCAGAAGCGCTCGCAGCCAACAAAAACTGACTGAACAACGATCAGGAATGAAATGAAGAGAAGCGAGAGGCAGGTTGAATGCCGCACAGACCAGTGCAAGCGGGCGACGCGTAGTGTAAAGCGCTTTGAAAGGCCAGGATTACCGGGGTTCAGGCATCCTGCGCAGCGCCTGACTTGCCGCCGCGGTAGTAATCAATCACTGGCGTCAACTTCTTGAATGAATGTAGCAGACAATCGCGGCAGGTATTGCGCTGGTAAAGTTTGGCGACGCCCCTTCCGCACACACTGCAGCGCATTTTGTTGGTTTCCTCGGCTTCGTCCTTCGGCATCGTGAGCGCTCCGCTCATTTCCTTGCGATTCAGGAGAGAGCGAGAGAATCTGCAGGCGGGCGCACCGTCAAAGAAAAAACATCAGCTCTCTGCCGGTCGCGTCAAAAAGTTATTCACGCAATCTCCATGCGCAAACCCGGTCTCAAGTACCAGACTGCGAGGCGCCGAGATTCCGGCGAAAAGAAATGCGCCGCGAATTCCATTGCGCAGTCGGCTTTTTTTTGCTGAACTCTACGCCCGGCGCGCAGCTTGTGCCCTGATGAGTCTCAAGCGTACGCCGCTTTTTTCCGCACACGCCGCTCTTGGAGGCAAAATGACGCCGTTCGCCGGTTGGGAAATGCCGGTACAATACTCCTCTATCATAGATGAACACATGGCGGTCCGCAAATTTGCTGGAATATTTGATGTTTCGCATATGGGTGAAATTGCTGTACGTGGCAAAAATGCGCTGAATCTGCTGGAAAAACTGACATGCAACTCCGTCGCCGCCATGCAACCCGGACAGGTTCAATACAATGCAGTGTTGAATGCAGCCGGAGGCCTGGTGGACGATATCACCGTATATCGAGTCAATGAGACGGAATACTTCATTGTGGCCAATGCCTCCAATTACCTGACAGTGACGCAGCACCTTCGCTCGTACGCTGAAGGCGATGTTGAAATTGAAGATCAAAGCGAACGCTGGCATCTGCTGGCTGTTCAAGGCCCGCAGAGCGAGGAATGTCTCTTAAGCGCACTTGATTTGAACTTATCCGAAATCGGATATTTCCGATTTCAAGATTTTAGCTGGAAGGGAAAACTGCTGCGCATCAGCCGCACCGGATATAGCGGCGAGGATGGCTTCGAGATCTACTCCGACAATGAAAGCGGCCAGGCAATCTGGGAATTGATTCTCGGAACGCAGCGATCGAAAGGTTTGATTCCCTGCGGCCTCGGCGCTCGCGACACCCTGCGGCTGGAGGCGCTCTATCCGCTCTATGGCCATGAGCTCAACGAGCGCTGGACGCCGGTCGAAAGCGGCATCGGCTGGATTGTGCGTAAGAAATCGCCGCCCTACCTGGCCATGGATCGAATCCTGCGCGAGAAGGAGCGCGGCGTGACCGCACAGGTAGTTCCTTTCCAACTGCTGGAAGGGGGCGTTCCGCGCGAGGGTTACCCGGTGCTCGATCCTTCGGGCGTAAAGATTGCGCAGGTGCTGTCCGGCGCCTACTCGCCCAGCTTGCGCCATGGCATTGGCACGGCTTTTCTTCCAATTGCCATGCGCGCCGCCGGAACTAAATTGCAGATTGAGGCGCGCGGCCGCCTGTTGCAGGCCGAAACAGTCAGCGGGCCTTTTGTGCGCGGATCGGCGAAACGCGGAAAGTAGCTGCGCTGCAAGCTGCGAATACTTTACAGCAGGGGGGCCCGTCCCAGGCTGCCCGCCAATGGCCAGCAAGATTCCGGAAAATTGTCTCTATACGCCAAAGCATGAATGGGCCCGCGAGGAAGCCGGCCTGCTCTGGATTGGAATCACTGATTATGCACAAGATTCGCTGGGCGATATTGTATTTCTGAGTACGCCAGCGGTCGGCGCCGCACTTTCCGCCGGAATCAGCTTCGGGTCCATTGAATCTGTGAAGGCCGCTGAAGACCTCTATGCGCCGACCAGCGGCGTGGTGGCCGAAGTCAATGAGGCGCTGCGTTCCGCTCCGGAAAAAATCAATCAGGACGCATATGGCAGCTGGATCCTGAAGCTCAAAGACTTTGACCGTAGCCAGCTCTCCTCCTTGCTGAGCCCCCAGGCGTACAGCGAATTGCTGGCCAAAAGTGCAGGCTAAGCCCCCGAGGCCTCCCTCCGCCGGGATCTCCGATTCGGCAAAAACTCTTTACAAATAGCTTCCCGGAGGCAACCTGGAGACATCAGCTTTGCGGGGTAAATGATCGACATGGAGTGGGAGAAGATTCTGCGCGATTCCGTCCAGGATGGGACAATTCGAGAGCTCTACCTGCGTCATGTCCCCGTCTTGAAGACCTGTGAAAATTGGAACGATGTCAAGGAAATTGGGCTGATCGACCACCGCACCAAGTACGCCCACTACAAAGGCATTCTGGTAAAGTACGGCGAACGACTCTTCTATGTATCTGAGGAGCGTATGCATGCGCTGGCGCCGTTTCGCGAATGGAAAGCCAAGAACCGCATCAAAGTAACCGACTTAGAGAAAAAGTAAGTTTGTGACGATGTAACAATGAGCCGCTTCGACTACGAGGCCCCTGAGTATCAGGCCGACGGCTCTTTTCAGACGACTCATTTCACAATTGAAGGCTCCGCACAGAGCGGCTGGCGCATCCTGCGCAATTCACAGGCGTGGATGGAGCTTGGTCCGGGCTACGAAGCGCTGCCTACGCTCTATTGCGGCGTCTGTTCTACGGACCTGGCGCGCCGCTTCCTTCCCTACCCTTTGCCGCAGGTCATTGGCCATGAAGTTGTCGCCCTGCATGAGGGACGCCCGGCGGCCATCGAGATCAATGCCTCACACCTTGCACGCGGGCTGCACGATAGCAATTGCCCGTTCTGCAGCAAGGGCATTAACACTCAATGCCCGCAGCGAATCACACTCGGCATCGATCGCTTGCCTGGCGGATTTTCGCCGATGGTGCTGGCTCCCGTTGAGGCCATCGTCCCCGTGCCGGAAAATATCTCGCCGCTGGCGGCGGCGCTCACCGAGCCCTTTGCGGCGGCGCTGCAGGGCGTGGATTGCAGTCAGCCGCGGCGCGGCGAACGGATTGCGGTGCTCGGACCGCGGCGGCTGGGCGCATTGATGATCGCTGCACTCAACGCTTTTCGCAAAGAATGCGGCTACTCTTTTACCATCGTCGGCGTTGCGCGTCATGACTCACTGTTACAATTGTCACGCGATCTGGGCGCCGATGAGGCCCTTGATCTCCGGCAATGCAATCCGTCCAGCCTGGATAGAACCTTCGATCTGGTCTTTGATACGACCGGATCGATGCAGGGTCTGGAACTGGCCCTGAACATGGCGCGCCGCGCCGTGCATTTGAAATCGACCAATGGACAGGCGGCTTTCGGAATGCAACGTCTGACCGACCTGGTCGTGGATGAGCTGGCGCTTCTGCCCTTCCACGAATCCAATTTAAACTTCAAGTGGCCTGCAGAATCTGAGGCTCGTGAGAATCGAGCAATCTTTGCGGCGCCGGCCCTCAATTTCCAGGCGCGCCAGAAGTTGGAGCAATGGGCAAAGAGCAGCAGCCGTACGGTATACTCCCTCTCGCCTGCCGAAGCCGCCGACCGACTGGACGTCGGCGGCTATCCGCCGCAAGCGCCCTACCCCCGTTTTGATCTGGCCGTCGTCGATTCCCTTGCCGACGCTGATAGCATCATCCGACCGACTCCTCCGCGCGAGTTTTCGCTGCTGCGCGCCCGCGGTGCGATTTTGCTGGCGCCGCACCGCGCCGGCTCGCCGATTGCGCCAGAAGTCATGGAGAAAAGCGCCGCACCCTCGCTTGCTGATTCGCTTCTTGAGCGGCGGATCGCAGAAGGCCTGGAGCTGCACAGCTCGCGCTGCGGCGATTTCCGGCGCGCTCTGGCTATACTTTCGGCACATCCCGAAATCGCCGCGCGACTGCAGGAGAAAATGATCACCCAGCTGAAGCCGCTTTCGGAGATCTCGGAGGCGTTTCAGCTGGCGGCAGACAGCGGACGCAGCGTAAAAGTCGTAATGGAGACGCGTTGACCTGCCCGCCGACGCGCGCGCTTACTCTCCGCCGCCCGACTCGCCATCCGAAAGCTCGCTCAACTCTTTTACCCGGTATCCGATGCCCCGTACCGTCTCGATCGAAACGCCGTCAGCTCCTAGTTTTTGGCGCAGACCTACAATGAGCACATCCACGGAGCGAGCCGTTACTGGAGTTGCCTCGCCATGTACCGCTTCGACGATCTGATTGCGCGTAAATACCCAACCAGGCTTGCTGCAAAAGAGCTGAAGAATGCGAAACTCGCTGCGCGTCAGCTGAATCAGTTCATCCCGACGGCGCACTTCGAAGCGCCGCGGATCGATCGCAATGCCGCCATACTGTAGAATTCGGTCGACCTCTGAGGGCGTCGCAGTCTGCTTCCGGCGCCGCAAAACAGCGCGCACCCGAGCGATGAGAACACGCGGGCTGAATGGCTTGGTAATATAGTCGTCGGCGCCAAGTTCGAGACCGCTGACTATGTCAGCCTCCTCATCCCGGGCGCTGATCATCACTATTCCCGTTCGTGCAGTTTCTGAACGACTGCGCAACTGGCGGCATAAATCGAGACCATCCATATCTGGTAGGTTCAGATCAAGGAGTACTAGATCAGGGGTGCGCTCTTTGACAGAGCGTATTGCCGGCTCCCCGCGATCCTTGACCTCCACCTGAAACAGCGCAGGATCCAGGGATTTTTGGATTAGCGCGACAATATCGCGATCATCCTCAATGAGCAGGACTAGTGGGCGCGTCATGAGCAGGGCCAGTGTGACGGCCGCTCCCGAAATGTGTCAACTACAGCGCAGTGCTGACCATCCCGCAACGCTACTGAATTTCGATTGTAAGGACCCGGGACTGAAGCGCTGTGGCCGGACGATGACTGCGCTCAGCGTAAACGTAAACAAAATCGCGCTTTTGCGAAACTCGAGGCCATTGAACTACCCTGAGCCGGCCGCCGCCGCGCGCATTTGCCTGGAGGCCGGCGCCGCTGGCGTTACAGTCCATCCGCGACCTGATCAGCGCCACATTCGTCCGGCAGACGTCATCGCTATCGCCAGGCTGATTGGCGAAGAATTTCCAGATCGGGAGTTTAACATTGAAGGCAATCCCTTTGAACCTGATTTTCTGGAGCTTGTGCAGGAGGCGCGCCCTGCCCAGTGTACGCTGGTGCCCGATGCGCCCGGACAGGCCACGTCCGATCACGGTTGGAATCCAGAAACCGATAGTCGTCGACTGAGCGCGGTATTGGAAAAGCTGCACGAAAACGGGACGCGCAGCAGTCTCTTCATGGACGCGAACCCCAAATGGATTGAAGCCATTGCCAAATTGCGACCGAATCGCATTGAACTTTATACAGAACCCTACGCTCGCGCGGCGGAGAGGCCAGAAGCTGCCGCTGTCTGCCGCCAGTTTGCCGAATGCGCACAACTTGCCGATGGCCTGGGGCTAGGCGTCAATGCCGGTCATGATTTAAGTTTGAGCAATCTTGGCCCGCTGTTGCAGGCAGCCCCGATGATCTGCGAAGTCAGCATCGGCCATGCGCTGATCGCCGACGCTGTGTTCAGCGGACTGGCCGACGCCGTATACAGGTATCTGTCCGTAATTCGTCTGGCAGCCAAAGCCTGAAACAAGGAGCGTCTTGATGACTGGAAAGCCCGTAACTCCGCTGGTGGCTTGCGATGCGCTGATTGAAATCGGCAACCGAGTATTGCTCATCGAACGAAGGAATCCGCCGCATGGTCTGGCAGTGCCTGGCGGCTACATGGATATCGGCGAATCTGCGGAACAGTGCGCTATTCGCGAAGCCCGCGAAGAGACCGGTCTGGATGTCGAACTGCTGGCTTTGCTTGGCGTTTATTCTGATCCCCGGCGCGATCCGCGCGGTCAGGTAATCACGATGGTTTACGTAGCGCGCTCCGCCGGGCAGCCAGTCGCTGGAGATGATGCCGGGGCTATCGTCATGGTCGATCCGGCGAATCCGCCGCCGGGCCTGGCTTTCGATCATCGACGCGTCCTTTACGACTACGTTTGCTACAGGCGCGGCGAGGGTCCTCCGGCGCCGGCCTTGATGCTGGATCGACTGCGGAGGCCAATTACTCAACCCTGAGCGGCAGCACGGACGTGTTGAAAAAAGAAGCCAAAGGTTGCAGCAAGTTCCAGCACCTCAGCAGCCATTGAAAAACGCAGACCGGCATCGCCGTGCGACAGAAAGGGCGTCAAACAGAGGCGCGCCGGCTTGCCCAGCCGCTTTAGCTCGGCAAAGAGATTGGTCGATTCCTCTGGCGGAATGACATTGTCGGCGACGCCGTGTACGATGGCAACCGGAGCGTCCAGGGCTGCAAGGTAGCGCGCCGGCGAGATCTTTGGATAGATCAAATCCGCCTGCTTGCTTTTCAGAATTGCGCGGGACACGGAAAGTCGATAGGCGGAGGATTCCATCAGGCGCTGCATCAATTTTCGTTCGGACGCGGGCAGCTTTGCAATCAGCGCCGGCGCTCGCTGCTGCGCGCCTTCACGGCGAAATCCATTGTCGAGGGCGCGTTCCTTGATCGCGCGAAAGAGAGCAGGATGCGCCTTCAAGGCTAGAGGACCGAAATTCCAGAGCACCACCATCATTCCGTAGTCGTCGGCGCGCTCCGCACCCAGCAAAAACTGCATGGCAGTGTCGACATGACTGAAGCCGCCGATGGCGCAAAGCGCTGCCACTCGATTGCGCGCTGGACCTCGTGCGGCGGCAATAATGCCAAGGCCGGCAGAGAAGGATGGCGCCATCAGCCCAATAGGCTTGCCGTCCCCGAGTTCCGGATGCATGGAGGCAGCCACAAGGCTCGATTCGATTTGGTCGACCTGGCGCGGCGCGATCAGCAGCTTCTGAATGTCATCATATTGCGGCGCGATGGCGCGATATCCAGCAGAAGCCAGTGCGCGGCATACGATGTTGACACGCGGGTCCTTGCTGCCCTGCACCGACATTCCGTGTACAAACAGAACATTGCCAAAGACCTGATCCGGGGGCTCATAGACTAAGGCCGGCTGCTTCTTGCGGCCCGCAGCGAGGCTGATTTCACGAACGGACAAATGCCCAAAGCGCTCCAGAGTAAGCCGCACCATGAACTTGAGGGCATGCAATCGTGCAAACATCGTCGGCCTTGATTGGCAGTGCGCCGCGGCTTCGCAATGAAATTTGCAGGTTGACGCCAGAGTGCAATCGGTCTGGCATTGATTAGATCCAAACCCGTGGAGAAGATCGAGCGAATTGCATGCCTCTACCTGGCATTCCTGAATCATCCTCGGGGCCTATCTTTCGCGGAGATCCGCAATTCCATGCCGGTTGCATACGAAGGGCAGCCAGAATCGGCGCGGCGTAAATTTGAGCGTGATAAAGACGAGTTGAAGGCGCTCGGCCTGCCGTTGCAGCACTATGCTCCCGATTCGCGCCTGCCCGATGGTCGAACGGCGCGCGATCATGTCTATGCAATCTCCGAAGAAGCGGAGCCAATGCCGGTCATCCAGCTGAGCGCCGAGCAAGCGCAGATTCTGGCAATGCTGCTGCTGGGCGCAGCAGCCGACTCTCCGCCTGCTGGCGATCACGAACGCGCGTTGTTGCGATCGGCGGCAGCCAAACTGTTGTATTTGAATCCGCACGCACTGAAAGAGTACGAAGATGCGGCGCCGGCCAAAAATTCCCGGGCGCGCCCTGTCGATTCACCGGAGCTGACGGCGGCCCTGGAAACGCTGGCTGCTGTCCACGACGCGATTCACAGGCAGCGCGTCCTGGAGTTCAACTACCGGGCGCGGGATGGAAGGTCGCAACATCGACGGGTAGCGGGGCGCGGTCTCATCGCTCACCAGCGACGTTGGTGTCTGGCGGCCTACTGCTACGATCGTCGTGCAATTCGCTTGTTCTATCTAGATCGCATGGATACCGTCCGGATCAGCGAAACCCGATATGAAAAGGATCCATCCTTTAATATTCGCAACTATTCATTGCATCCATTGGCCGTTCATGTCCATGATCCGCAGCAAATTGCCATCAAACTCGATTCACAACGCGCCGACGAAGCGATGGAATTCCTGACGGCGGCAAATGGAACGCTGGAGATAAGGCAAACTTCGGAAACGCAGCTGAATTTGACGCTTACCAATCGCGAAGCTTTGTTTGACTGGATGCTGAAGAAACCGGGAATCGTGGTCGCTCTTGGTCCGGCGCAGGCCCGCGAGCAATTTGAAGAATACCGTCAGGCGGTGATCCAATTGTACAAGGCGAGCGCTCCTTGATGTCTGCCGATGCTCGATTGCGTCGGCTGCTGCGTTTGCCGGCTTTTATTTGCGCCAGGCAGGGCATGACATTGGCCGAACTTGCCGCTCAGGCAGACTATCCCAACGAAGCAACGCTCAAGCGCGATCTTGACCAACTGATGATGTTCGGCGCACCCCCCTTTTCGCCCGCTGACTTTGTCACCGTTTCCATTGAAGACGATCGCGTGTTTCTGGATTTTCCCATGGGCCTCGATCGACCGCTGAGTCTGACAGCCCACGAATGGGCCGCCGTGCAGCGACGTCTTGGCCGCGAGCTGGAGTTTCGCACCGCCGGCGATCCAGTGAGTGATCACTTACGTCGGCTTTTGGGTCAGATAGATCGGATTCCGGTTTCGATCGAACCCGCTGACGCCTATGCTGGCAAGCGCGCTCTGATCCAGGAAGCGCTGGATGACGGACTGCAGCTTGAATTTCTCTACCGAACGCTCTCCTCCAGAGAAGCGGAGCTCCGTCGAATCGATCCCTGGGCTCTGCTGCGACGCGGTGCAGCCGACTATTTGATTGGCTGGTGTCACGCTCGCAAAGAGGCGCGCAGTTTTCACCTCGATCGTATCGACGATCCAGGCATACTTGAAGCGCCGCTCGTTTCAAGGGCTCCCGATGATCTCATGCGTATCGTGCAGCAGAGCCCGATCTTTCAACCAGCTGGATCGATTCGAGTGCGCATTGCATTTCGCGATGTTCTGCGCCAGGCTCTTGAGATGCAAACGCCGTTGTCAGATGTGCGGCCAATCGACGCCGACGAATTTCATCTCCTTACCTCAAATACTGGAAATACAACTCCGTCTCTGCCAGAGAATTCGGCATCAGACCAGGCGCCGCTTTCGACCTGGCTTTCTGCAGAAACTACCTGCGCCGAAGCGATCTGGTTCCGCACCATGCTGCGCGGTTTTGGACCTGGCATTGCAATACTCAGTCCGAAATCACTGCGGGCGACCTTTCTGGCGGAGCTCCAGACGATGCCGACGCCCGCGCCCCTCTGAGCTTGAGCCCAGGCCGCGGACAGTGAGCTGCCGATCAGAAGGCGCTGGCCAGGAGGGTAGCATCGAATGCGCTTGTCATCGCCGGTCTGAAACGGTTGCTGGTCAGTCAGCGTCCAAGGCACAACCTGTATGAAAACTCAATCGCTTTCCGAAGCTCTGCATGAGCGCATCCTGATCCTCGATGGCGCGATGGGCACCATGTTGCAGCAGCGCCGCTTCGAAGAACAGGACTACCGTGGCGAGCGATTCAAGAATCACGCCCATGAACTCAAAGGCAATTCGGACATTCTGGCGCTGAGCCAGCCCGACGCGATTCTCGAAGTTCATCGCGCCTATCTGGAAGCAGGCGCCGATATCATCGAAACGAATACCTTTTCTTCGACCAGCATTGGTCAGGCCGATTATGCCACCGAGGGATTGGCGTACGAAATCAATCTGGCCGCGGCGCGCATTGCGCGCCAGGCCGCTCAGGAATATACCGAACGGGATCCATCCAGGCCGCGCTTTGTAGCCGGCGCAATCGGCCCGCTGAACAAGGCGCTCAGTCTTTCGCCGGATGTAAACAATCCCGCTTTTCGAGCGGTAAGTTTCGAGGAGGTCGTGGCAGCATACTCCGAACAGGTGCGCGCTCTGGCCGAGGCCGGCGTCGATGCGTTTCTTGTAGAAACCGTATTCGATACGCTGAATTGCAAAGCCGCGCTGTTTGCAATTCAGCGTTACAATCGAACCGCGAAGTCGCCAATTCCGATTATGGTTTCTGGCACTATTGTCGACATGAGCGGCCGAACGCTTTCCGGACAAACCACAGAGGCATTCTGGATTTCTATTTCACACACGCCGCACCTGATCAGCGTCGGATTGAACTGCGCCCTGGGATCCGAACAAATGCGCCCGTTTCTTCAGGAAATGTCGCGAGTGGCCAGTTGCCGGGTCAGCCTTTATCCGAACGCCGGTTTACCGAACGAGATGGGCGGCTACGATGAGACGCCGGAATACATGGCTAATGTGGCCAGGGACTATGCTCGACATGGTTTCCTCAACATTGTTGGCGGTTGCTGCGGGACCACGCCAGCGCATATCCGCGCTATCGCAGCAGCGGTGCGCGAAGAAAAACCGCGCACGCCGGCAGCGCCGCTGCCACTGTTGCGTCTCTCCGGTCTGGAGCCATTGATCGTCAGACCGGAATCCAATTTTGTAAATATAGGGGAGCGCACCAACGTCACCGGTTCGAAGAAATTCGCCAGACTCATTCTGGCTGGCGACTACGAAGCCGCATTAGCCGTAGCTCGCGAGCAGGTTGAAAGTGGCGCCCAGGTCATCGACATTAACATGGATGAGGGGATGCTCGACTCCGAGCAAGCGATGACAACTTTCTTGAACTTGATAGCTGCAGAACCCGATATCGCTCGCGTTCCAATCATGATCGACTCCTCCAAGTGGTCGGTCATTGAAGCCGGGCTGCGCTGCGTTCAAGGCAAATCCATTGTCAATTCCATCAGCCTGAAGGAAGGCGAAGAGGTTTTTCGGAATCGTGCGCAAACGGTTCGAGACTACGGGGCCGCCGTAGTAGTCATGGCCTTCGATGAAAAAGGCCAGGCTGACAATTATCAGCGCCGTATAGAAATCTGTCAGCGCGCCTACAGAATACTCGTGCAGGAAGTCGCATTCCCTCCTGAAGATATTATTTTTGATCCAAATATTTTGACAGTTGCTACTGGAATCGAGGAACACAACAACTATGCGTTGGACTTCATTGCTGCCGTGCAATGGATCAAGCAAAGTCTGCCGGGCGCGCGAACCAGCGGCGGCGTAAGCAATATATCCTTTTCCTTTCGCGGCAATGATGTCGTCCGCGAAGCGATGCACTCTGCATTTCTTTATCATGCAATTCGAGCCGGCCTGGACATGGGGATTGTAAACGCCGGACAGCTGGCCGTCTACGAAACCATTGAAGCCACGCTGCTGGAACGTGTGGAGGATGTCCTCCTCAATCGCCGGCAAGACGCAACAGAACGGCTGATTGCCCACGCCGAACTCGTAAAGGGCAAAGGCATTGAGGACCGCAGCGAAGCACAAGCATGGCGCACACAGGCAGTAGAAGAACGCATCAAGCATGCACTCGTAAAAGGAATTGTCGAGTATGTCGAAGCCGACGCTGAAGAAGCCAGGCTCAAATACGGCCGGCCGCTAAGCGTAATTGAAGGACCGCTGATGGATGGAATGAATGTCGTCGGCGATTTATTTGGGGCAGGAAAAATGTTTCTACCTCAAGTAGTGAAAAGCGCACGGGTAATGAAGAAGGCTGTGGCCTACCTGGTGCCATACATTGAAGCTGATCAAGCTGGGGCCGTTCGCAAAAACGGCGTAGTTTTGCTGGCCACAGTCAAAGGCGATGTTCACGACATTGGAAAGAACATTGTCGGCGTTGTGCTGGCCTGCAACAACTTCGAAGTAATTGATCTCGGAGTGATGACGCCGTGCGAAAAGATTCTCGACGCGGCCATCCAGAATTCAGCGGACGTCATTGGACTCTCGGGCCTGATCACGCCGTCGCTGGATGAGATGGTTCACGTTGCCGAGGAAATGGAACGACGCAAAATGCGCCTGCCGCTGCTGATCGGAGGCGCTACAACTTCTCGGATTCATACGGCGGTAAAAATTGCGCCGGCTTACGATAACCCGGTCGTACATGTCCTTGATGCATCTCGCAGTGTACCTGTCGTGCAGAGTTTGATTACTCCGGAGCAAAGGGAGGCTTATTCCAGCCAAATTCGTGCTGAATATGACTCGCTTCGGGAGGAACACCTGCGTCGGCAGACCGCAAAGAAATTACTAACGCTTGCGGAGGCGCGATCCAATCGGCTTGCGATAGATTGGTCAAGCGCCGACCTTCCAACGCCGCGACAACTGGGGGTACACGCAATTCAGGCCAGCATTGCAGAACTCCGTCCGTTCATCGATTGGTCCCCTTTCTTCCTGGCCTGGGAATTGAGCGGCAAGTATCCGGCTATTCTCGATGACCCGAAGTTCGGCGAGGAAGCTCGAAAGCTTTTGGCCGACGCAAATCGATTGTTGGATCGATTCGAAGCAGAAAAACTTGTCCAACCCCGCGGAGTATATGGGCTGTTTCCGTCCAATTCCAGGGGAGATGATATAGAAGTCTATTCCGCTGCCGATCAGAGTCAAATTGTCTGCACCTTTCATACACTACGTCAGCAAACAGAGAAGCGCGCTGGCGAACCAAATCGCGCATTGGCTGACTTTGTCGCACCGTCCGATTCAGGCCGGATGGACTATCTGGGCGCATTTGCCGTCACCGCCGGTATGGGGGTCGAGGAACTTGCCGCGCGATTTGTCGCTGAGCATGATGATTACCAATCTATATTGGCCAAGGCAGTTGCTGATCGTCTGGCAGAGGCCTTTGCCGAATATCTGCACTGGAAGATTCGTCGTGAATTCTGGGGATATGCCCCCGACGAAGATGCTTCGTCCGAGAGGCTCATTCGTGAAAAATATCGCGGCATTCGACCGGCGCCAGGATATCCCTCTCAGCCTGACCATACTGAAAAGGATGCTCTATTTGCGTTGCTCGAGGCTACCAGGCATACCTCGATCTCTCTTACCGAATCCCGCGCCATGACTCCAGCAGCGTCCGTATGCGGGATAATTTTTGCTTCACAAGACGCTGATTACTTCAATGTCGGCATGCTCGGCCGCGATCAGGTCGAAGAATACTCCAAGCGCAAAGGTCAGTCGGTTGCGGATACTGAAAAATGGCTTCGGCCCAATATCGCTAGCTAGAGTTTCGGATATAGTACCAGGCCGGCGGCGGATACAGGTCTGGGCGTAGATCCCAGAGTCGGGCGAGGCTTTGCAGGCGCCCAGGCATATCGGCAAGGCTAACATTTTTCAATTCGATAGAACGGAATGTGTTATGTGGCCAACAGTGGTACGTACTACGGATCGAAAAAGGAACAGACGCAACGTAGCGGACGATCGGGTCCCAGTGCCCATGATTTGATATTGATATGCTGGAGACAAGAAGCAGAAGGACCAAATGTGCGATCAAAAGACTTCTGGAAACACTATGGTATCGTGCGATTGCAGAAACTCTCTCCCAAAGGCCAGGACTAATGCGAATTCGCAGCCGCTCCAGGTTTGTCGTCGCGCGCTGATATTCAGTGGAACAGGGGTGCGATCCTCCGGCAAAGTGAGTTCGCAGTAGATGTCGGCCGTGCAGTGCAACGGCCGCGTCCAGCATCCTGCAAAAAGGAACAAAGCGCCAATCCTTGCTTTCATTCCAGAATTCAAGCAGATGAGCTGGGACCATAATTGTAGTATTGTGGGTCGGTCCTTCAATACGGTCGGAACGCGAGACTTCGATGGATCTATCGGGAGCAAGCGCGATCATTTCCAGCTGGTGTTGCCGAAGCGCTGAACGTTCCTATCAAATTTGTGGTACGTACCACAGCTCCCCGTTAGCAATTTTTGAAATACATCGGGTATTCCCGTGGCCGAGATTCCTGCGACCATAGTCGTGGGCGGACAGGCATGGCCGCATCCAAACTCGGTCGGGCAGATTCACGCCGGGAAAGGAAAAAAGGCGCCTACTACAAACCTTGCTTGTATTGAGCGGAGGGCGTGGTTCGATCACTTTCCTGCTGATTACGGCCAACTCAAAATCTGATCGACATCCTCAGCAGCCAGACAGGGAACTCCTGAGCTATGGGCCGAGTCCGTTATTGAGAGGGGGGTGCAGGCGCCCAATTCTTTCGCCAGACCATGAAGCGAAGGCGCATGAACAATGCAGGATTTTTTGCTGACGCTGCAATAGAGAAGCCGGGAATTGCAGGGATGGCACGTAAGACTCGCCGCTCCGAAACGGCCTTCGATGGACTACGAATCGCGGTGGTGCATGATTGGTTGACAGGCATGCGCGGCGGCGAAGTAGTCCTTGAGGAGATCTTGCGGATCTTCCCTCAGGCGGATCTCTTCACGCTTTTACATAATAGAGGGCGGCTCAGCGAGGAAATTGAACAGCGGCGCATTACCTGCAGCTTCATCAACCGATTGCCGCTGAAGAATCGACTGTACCGGCACTACCTTGCACTGTTTCCGACAGCTATTGAAAGACTGAATCTTGTCGACTATGATTTAGTTCTCTCAAGTTCGCACTGCGTTGCCAAAGGAGTCATCCCGGGCCCCAGGGCGGCACATGTATCTTATGTGCATAGCCCGATGCGCTACGTCTGGGACCAGTACCAAAGGTATTTTCCGCCTACGGGCGTAATCAATCGCCTGGTAGTTCCCTTTCTTGCCAATTACCTGCGCCTGTGGGATGCAGCTTCCAATGCGCGCGTCGATCGCTTTGTCTGTAACAGCCGCTTTGTAGCGGCGCGAATCGCAAAATACTATGGGCGGCAGGCGATACCCGTTGCCCCGCCATGCGTTGCAGATGATTTTGTCTCTCCGCGTGCCGCCACCCCTCGAGGCGACTTCTACCTTATCGTTAGCGCGCTGGTTCCTTACAAACGCATCGACCTTGCAATTGAAGCGTTCAGAAGGGACTCCACTCGGCGATTGATCATCATTGGCAGCGGGCCGGAAGAGAAGAAGCTCAGAAAGTCGCTGCCAGATAACGTTCAAATGCCTGGCCCAAAGAATCGAGCGGAGATCGAAGCGCTTTACGCGAGCGCGCGGGCGCTTATCTTTCCGGGCGAAGAAGACTTTGGGATTGTTCCGGTTGAGGCCCAATCCTTTCTATGTCCCGTGATTGCCTACGGCCGCGGCGGAGCGCTGGAAACCGTCGTAAACGGGAAAACCGGGGAATTTTTCTACGAGCAAACGCCGCATTCCTTGCTTGATGCGATACTTCGATTTGAGAAGCGTTCCTATCGTACCGAAGACTTGCAAAAGAACGCGCGAAAATTTAGCGCTTCTGCATTCAGAAGCGGCCTGCTCCGAGAGGTGCAGTTAGCTTTAGAAGGAAAGCGGAGCCCCTGCACATGAAGGTCATATATCTTACAGACATTCATGACGCACTCCGCGAATTGCGAGTGCTCCTCAGCACCACGGAGGCGGATCTTTATTTGCTCTCCGGCGACATTCTCTATCGAGCATTCTACGACGAAGACAAACTGTATGAATTTGTCTGCTTGCAGGAGGACTTCTGGAATCTTGCCAGACGGCTAAAGGTAAAAATAGCCCCCTTCGATCTAGCAACAGATATCCTTCGGTTTCCGGAAAAGTACGGCGAAGACAACAAGGCGGATTCCCATCTCGAGCAAAAGGCTACAGATTATCGGCGCCTTTTTGAGAAGGCCGCAAAAAACATGAAGGAGAAATACGAAACCATAGAGGAGCTCATTGTTAAATTCAGTCATGCACCAGCGCTCGTGCTTCCGGGTAACTACGACATTGACTTGCGCTATACTTCGCTGCGAGATCGGGACTTACATCAGCAGCGTCGTGAAATTCGTGGTTTGGTATTGGCCGGCTATGGCGGAGCGCCTATTGCAACGCCGGGCATTCCGGAGAAGCTGGCAGTAGTATACCACGAGAGCCAGGAAGAGGGCCGGCTCTATTCGGAGCCGCAGGACTTTTTTGAGGAAATCCGCCCGGATATTCTAGCAATTCACAATCCTGCTTACGGATATTTCGACCGGGTTCCAATGTTTGGCCATGTCGGATCGCTTGGCATTCGCAATTACCTGGATCAAAATGCGCCCGCCCTTGTCGTCTCAGGCCATGTCCATGAAGACTACGGAGTGTGCCTGCGCAATGGCTCTCTGCTGCTGAATCCATCTAATTTTGGCGGCGTTGACTCTCCCTATGGCTGGCAGCCAGGCGGCGTCTATGCCGAACTTCAAATGGACGATCGATTTGTTCAGAACGTCGGAATTATGCGACTGGCCGAGGATCGCCACTTTGAATTGTTGAGGGTCTCTCGAATTGAAGATCGACTGCAGGGAACGGTTTGCACTGAGAATGCAGAGTACTGCCATCTTGATCTATCCGGCTTTGTGAGGGACGCGTCAGGCGCCGCCATTCAATGAAGCCGCCGTTTGGCGACCACGCCGTCGTCCAGGAGTTCAATCGAGTCAAACTGTACTTTCGAAGGTTGGAGACCGACGAATCGCGAAGTAGAATCAAGGAGTTTCGCCGGCTGGCGCTGCGTCTCCGGGCGACGGGCATTGAAGCCGCCTTTGACTTCGTTGGTTCACTCAACTTTGGCCAGTCTCTACCCCAGTCGGACGTCGATTGCGTTCTCTACTATTCCTGCCCTATACACGGCGAAATCCATTGTCCCGACAACTGTCCGACCTGCAAGGAGCTGCAGACCGCCGTCTTTGAAGGCATTGCCGACCTTCATGCGCCGCTAGCTTACAAAGTCGAATTCATAGATTGGCTAAACCTCGCGCATTTGCGGCGCGAAATAGAATTAGAAAACGCCGAGTCCGATCAACTCCTGGCTTTTGCTTTCTATCGGAGCATCAGTCGCGCAGTCAATGCACGCCTGCTGCGACCATTGCAAATTGATCTTACAGAGCGACCGGAATTAATACAAAGAATGAAGCCCAAGCTCTGGGAGATTTTTGACGCACTCGGCAAGAGTTCGCGGCACCGACTATCTTTCAAAAAGTACCAGCAGAGAGTGGAAGGTCAGGGCGCGCGCTTGCCTGATTCCATCGGCGAGGCAATTCGACTGGTTCTTGGCTTTCTCTTACCCGGCGCTGCCGGCGCCAGGGGGCCGGCCGAGGCCGCCGGGGAAGAGCCTCCAGACGACCGGAATTGACGGCTTAGCCAGCGCGCCGCGACGAACCCAGATTAGAACTCCGCGCAAAGACTCGCGAACCGCGCTAGCGATCGCTTTGCTGTATGCCGGACCTGCTCCCTCGTTTTTCACGCATTCGCAGAATCATCGTATCCAGGCCGTAAACCAGAGCGCCCAGTATTGTAAAGCCAACGATCGACTCCACCGGCATCCAGACAAAAACTGCGCCCAGCAAGCCGAGAAAACAACCCAGATACTGGATGTACTGTAGTTGATCGCTTGTCGAGCGCCAGAGCAGCCGCTCCAGCCGAACCTCGTCGAAGCGTTGCAAATTGTCGATGATGACTTCCTGAACGTTGATCTGTTCAATCAAAAACATAACCGCATTGAGCGCATAGTCTTCGATCACATGACTTTGCTCTTCCATTGCATCGGGAAGAGAGTGCAGGTAGTTGAACAGCCGCTCCTCATACTTGTCCATGCGAAATGAGAGACCGCCAATCACATCCTGCAAACGCGAGGAGATGTCCTGATCCCCGGTCAGCATCTTGTAGACGCGCAAGATGCCGCCTTCAACAAAACCGACATTCTCGAAATCAATCCCCTTGACGAAATCCCGAACCCGTTGTTGAAATTCTGGCGAACGCAGGAATTCATTGATATAGTGCTGCGAAACTTCCATGATATCCGATCGAAATTCCGGATTTCGCAGCAGGCTCCGCAGCGAATCAGTAATGCGTTCGCGATGCTTCGACACCATGCCGCTCTTGCGGATTTGATCGACTATCAGCTCCGAATTGATGATCTCTTTGCTGATCTGCTCGCCCAGACGAATGACAATCTGATTCTTGCGCGAAGGAATCAGCCCCTGGCCAAGCAGCGGTCGCTTTTTGCGAGGATAGAACAGCATCTTAATCGCCAGCCAGTTGGTACCGTAACCTACGAGGCCGGTAACACAAAGCGTGCGGACAATTCGTTCCAGCTGCAAGATTTCGCCGCGCCATGGAAGTTGCAGTGCAAAACTGAAGTCAAAGAAAATCGAAGCTCCAAAACCAACGACACAGAGATAGGGCAGCAATTTGAGCAGGAATAGAACCGGAGAAAAGCGCGATTCCGTACTGGGGAAAGTAACCTCGCGCGGTTCGGATCGGGGGGCCAGGCGGCGGCCCCATTTTTCCACCAGATGCAGCAATCGATCCGAAGTTATATCTCCGGAAGATCCGACATTCGAGCTGGCGGATGCAGCGGCGGAGTCGCCCTCGGCGTTCTGCTGGCTGCCCTTGATCTCTTCTGGATTCAGATGAGTACGCTCCAGCGCTAGAGAATGTAGCGCGACAGATCCTGATTTTCCACGACTTCCTTCAACCGCAGCTGTACAAATGCCCTGTCGATGCGCACCCTCTTCTGGTCCTCGTTGAGCTCGGGGGCGTCGAAGGAAACCTCTTCCAGCAGCCGCTCCATAATCGTGTGCAGTCGGCGCGCGCCGATGTTTTCCGTGGTCTCATTGACCCGAAAAGCAAAGGCGGCAATTTCATCCAGACCATCTTCGCAGAAGTCCAGTACGACTCCATCGACGGACAGCAAGGCCTGGGCCTGGCGAGTTAGAGAATTGCGCGGACCGGTTAGGATCTGGCGAAAATCCGATTCGCTCAGCTTTTCCAGCTCTACGCGAATCGGAAATCGACCCTGCAACTCGGGAATCAGATCGCTGGGCTTGGCGCTGTGAAATGCGCCGGCGGCAATAAACAGAATATGATCCGTCTTGATCGGCCCCTGGCGAGTATTCACAGTGGCCCCCTCGACAATGGGCAGCAGATCGCGCTGCACGCCTTCGCGAGAGACGTCGGCGCCAGCATGCATCTGGCTGCGACCACAGATCTTGTCCATTTCGTCAATGAAGATGACGCCCATCTGTTCGCTGCGGCGAATCGCTTCGCTCTGTACTTTGTCAGCGTCCACCAGACGATCCAATTCTTCTTCGATCAGGACGCGACGCGCATCGTGAATCGAAAGCCGGCGCCGTTTGCTTTTCCGCGGCAACAAATCGCCCAGCATGTTCTGGACCTGCATATCCAGATCTTCCATATTTGGTCCGCCGGATAGCACCTGCACCATTGGCAGCGCTGCGCTCTGCGTTTCCAGCTCGACCTCGCGCTCTTCCAGCTCGCCGGCATCCAGCTTCCGCGCCATCAAATCACGCGCCTGCAATCTGCGCTCCTCTTCGGCCGGATCGCGCGGCGCGTCGGCCTTGAGCCCGGCGTTGGCTTGCGCTCCGACCTGCGACAGTCCGGAAAGCGTCCGCAACAAATCCGGCGCGGCCCCCTGCGGTCGCGCCTCGTTGCTGCGACTTGACGGTAAAAGCAAGTCCAGCAGACGCTCGCGGGCGCCAGCCGCCGCCTGCTCCTTTACGCGCTCGCGATATTCCTTGCGGACCAGGTTGACGGCGCTGGCCACCAGATCGCGCACCATCGATTCAACATCGCGGCCAACGTAGCCGACTTCAGTGTACTTCGTTGCCTCGACTTTCAGAAAAGGCGCGCCCGTCAGTCTCGCCAGACGACGCGCGATCTCCGTTTTGCCGCACCCCGTAGGGCCAATCATCAAGATGTTCTTTGGATAGATTTCGTCGCGCAAGTCCTCGCTGGCCAGACGGCGACGCACTCGATTGCGCACAGCGAGGGCCACGGCGCGCTTGGCAGCCTGTTGACCGACGATATAGCGATCCAGCTCAGCGACAATCTGGCGCGGACTCATCTCTTCTACCAACCGTATCGAAGCGCTGGCGTCAAAATCGCGCGCCGTTGTCATCGCCATGGCGCCTGTTGGTTGCATTTCGTCCATCAGCTGAGCGTCTCCAGCGTAATGTTGCCGTTGGTGTAGACGCAAATCTCTCCGGCAATCCGCATCGATTCTTCGACAATGCGCCGGGCGTCCAGCTCAGTGCAGCGCGCCAGGGCCCGGGCCGCCGATAGCGCATAGTTGCCGCCAGAGCCGATTGCCAGAATGCCGTCGTCCGGCGCTACAACGTCGCCGGTTCCGGAGATTAAAAACATCTCCTGGCGGTCGGCCACGACCAGCAGGGCCTCCAGTCGACGCAACATGCGATCTGTGCGCCAGTCGCGGGCCAGCTCCACCGCTGAACGACTCAAGGCGCCCTGGTATTGCTCCACCTTTTTCTCAAATAGTTCCAGCAGTGTGAAGGCATCGGCCGTAGCTCCGGCAAAGCCAGTGAGGATATCACGCTGCGCTAGACGCCGAACCTTTTTCGCCCCGGCTTTCATCACGGTCTGGCCCATGCTGACCTGGCCGTCTCCGCCCATTGCTGTCAGGCCGTTGCGCTGTACTGCCAGGATTGTAGTCGAATGGAATTCCGGTCGCTTCATCGATCTGGATGCCAGGCTGCCGGGATGGCCCCCCGACAGACAGTTTTTTTCCCGGCAGGACGCATTCCGCCAGGCAAGCGCCGGCCAGCTCCGTCCAATAACGAACCGGTCCCACGACCGCGGACGCCGTCGATGAAACGAATCCTGGTAGTAGAGGACCAATCGGCAGTGGCGCGAGCCCTATGCGAGGCGCTGAGTGAAGCGCTGGAAGCGCAGCAGGTGACGGCCGAGGCCGCAGGGACGGCCGCTGCTGCCCTGCAGTCAGCCAGGCAAAATCCGCCGGACCTGATTTTCCTGGACATCATGCTTCCAGATATGAGCGGTCTGGATCTGGCTGTAAGGCTTCGATCGCTGCCCGGCCAGGACAGCACGCCGCTGGTCTTTGTAACTGCCCGCAACCAGAGTCAGGATCGTGAACGGGCGCGGCTTCTTGGTTGTGCGGCCTTTGTCGCCAAGCCCTGCTCGCTGGCCACGCTCACTGCACTGGCAGCGCGTCTGCTGCCTTCGGGTCCGGCGCTGAATTGCGATCCGGTCCCAGACGTTGTAAATCCACGGGCGCTTGACTAGCGCTTTCCGTGTGGGTGGCAATTGCGGTGAATTTCGCGCAGGCGCTCTTTCGATACAGCCGTATAGATCTGGGTGGTAGAAAGCGACGCATGTCCCAGCAGCTCCTGCACTGCACGGATATCAGCGCCGCTGTTGAGCAAGTCGGTAGCAAAGCTGTGACGGAATCGGTGCGGATAGAGGCGTTTGCGCAAAGCCAATCGTCGTCCCAGTTGACGCAGCGAGAAGCGCAGGCCGCGGTCGCCCAGCGGACGCGCTCTTGAATTGAGGAAGAGCGCTCCCTCCATTCGATCCTGTTGCTGGACGCCGCTGGAGGCCAGCAGGCGTTCGCGCTGGGCGATGTAAACGCGAAGTGCGCGCCGGGCTGGCGGACCGACAAAGACGATGCGTTCATGCCCGCCCTTGCCGCGTACTTTGAATTGCTCGGGCGCAGAGCGAAGCGTCGTCGCATTCAAATTGAGCAGCTCGGAGACGCGCAGACCGCAAGAATACAGCAACTCAGCAATGGCAAGATTGCGCGCCGCCAGGAAACGGGAAAGTCGCGGTCGTTCGGGCCGCAACGGCTGCCCCGATTCGGCCAGGACGCGCTCCATATCGCCGACGGGCAATGGCTGCGGCAGCGGCCGAAAGAATCGCGGGGCCGGGATGTCGCGCGCCGGAGATCGTAGAATCTTCCCGCGCAGTTCCAGATAGCCATAGTAGGCGCGCAGCGAAGCCAATTTGCGCGCCTGCGAGCGCGCCGAGATCCGCCGCGCACCGCTCGCCCCGGTTACAGCGTGACTGGCGCTGCGCGAGAGGGTCGCGCCGCTACGTTCCATAAAGTAGGCGCGCAGCGTGCGCGTATCCGCTGTCAGCGGCGAAAGCTCCGCCTGATGCAGGTAGCGAAAGTACTCGGCCAGATCGCTCAGATAGGCGCGCTGCGTGTTGGCTGATAGATCGCGCTCGTGCGCCAGATAGTCGTAGAAGCTATCAAACTCAGCGCCCAGCGCAGGATCGGCCAGGGCCGAAGCAGCCAGTTCCTGATTCACCAGTTTGCGCCAGGCCATTGAAATACATATCGGCGCCTGAGGCGTCGGCGCTGAGCGCAGCCTCGTAGTTCTCAGCGCGGGCCCGACTTTCCGTCAGGTGGGCGCTCAAATCGCTGTGAAAAAGTCGCAGGCGCTGCAAGGCGGCGGAATCGAGCCGCAACGACTGATCGTTATTCAAATACTGCGCTGCTGGCAGGATTCGATAAGAAAGCCGGCCGCCGCTGCGATCGCGCCAGACCCAGACTGGAGTGTAGCTGATTTGCCGAAAGCGTGCGCGCACCGGACCCTTTTGCAAAGCAAAACGGAAAATGATGCCGCCGTCGGTATACCGCTTCTGCTGGTTGCTGACAAAATTGCCTGTACTGTAGATGATCAGTCGATCGCGCGTCTCGCCAAAACGATCGGTGATGCTTGTGATCTGATAGGGCTGCACAACATGGGGATGTCCGCCGAGCACAATGTCGGCGCCATTCTGCAGCGCAAAATCAGTCCAGCGCCGCTGGTAGGCGTCCGGCAGACGCATGTACTCAGTGCCATAGTGAAAAATGACAATGATTGCATCGGGCGATTGACCGCGCGCCAGCTCCAGATCTTCGGCGATCTGCCGGCCGTTTTCAATTTGATTCACTACTACTCCGGCGGGAACCCGGATGCCGTTGGTTCCGTAGGTGTAGTTGAGCAGCGCCAGACGCAGGCCCTTGATCTCCAGCCATAAAATGCGATGCTGGTTCCAGTCATCGAGCGAGCGATAGGTTCCCAGTCGTCGAAATCCAAGCTCTTCGACAACATCAATGGTGCGCAAAATCCCGCGGCGCCCTTTGTCGACGGAATGATTGTTGGCCAGCGTCAGCACATCAACGCCGGCGCGCTTAGCCGCCGCCGGCAGAGCGTCGGGCGAACCAAATTCCGGATAGCCGGAATAGAGCCTTCGTTCGCCGGGCAGCGTAGTCTCCAGATTGGCAATGGTCAAATCGGCGCTGGAGAGTTCGGCGGCAATTGGTTCAAAGACGCCGTCGAAATTGTATTGCTGAGTCTGCGCATCCCAGGCGGCAGCCAGTTGCGGATCGTGACACATGATATCGCCAATGTTGGCAATCGTCAACCAGTCCTCTTGATCGTCGGCCTGCAGCGGCTGCGTCCAGCAGCTCTCGACCCCCGACGCCGTCAGACACAGGGCAAGCAGAAGCAGCGCGCCCGGCCGCGATCGGAGCGACTTCATTGCTGGCGCGCTCCGCCGGGCCTGGCTCCCGGGGCCGCGCCTGCTGCTGGCGAGAAGCCAAGCTCTGCAGGCGTCTTGTCCAGCAGCGACAGGCCCCGTGATACGCGCGTCGCGGTGCGCAGCATATCCAGCAGGCGGAAGCCCTGCGACTGAGACATCCAGGCGCGGAAGCTGGGAATGGTTTGCAGATTGTAATGAAAGGGAAAGTCGTCGGGAAACTTTTCACCCTCGGGATAGCCAAGCACGTACTTAGCGCCGGAGGTCGCAGTGCGAATTACAAAGCCACGCTCATCGTGCGGTAAGGCCAGAAAATTGCGTCGCATTGCATCCGGATAGCGGAAGTATTCCTCGGCATTGGAGGTGTATATCAGACGAACAGGAGCATCCTGGTCCTCCGAGATGCGTGCGATTTCCTGCATGGTGACATCACCTTTGAGGTCGCCTGGAACGGCGCGGATGCGTCCGGCGCGAATCATATCCCGGATATAGTTGTAGTCATCCTGGTTATTCACAAAGGTAGAGAGACTGAACTTACGGACCATGTAGTCCAGATCGCGGATGCGCTCCGGCACATCCGTGGAGCCGCGATGCGCTACCTGGAAGGCGGCCCGAATGCGGGGGTAGTCCGGCTCCCCGCCAAAACGGGCCTCCAGCAGTCGCAGCGATTGGGCGCGATTGCGCTTTTCCCACAGCGAGCGAAAGTCAGCGTAGCGCGGCGAAATCGTAATGAAGAACATATGGATTCGATTTACGTCTACAGCGACGTAATCGAAGTCCATCAGCCAGGCATATTCACTGCGCGCCCAGGCGATGAAGGTGAAGTTTTGATCCGTGCCAACGCCAACATAGCCGCCGCCCAGGTTGGCGATATGCGCTCGAAACAAATCGATGCGCCGCTCGTTGGAGGCCGGATAGTGGTCGGCGTGCAGCCCGGTATCTTCCGGCAACACATCGTGCCGCGACAGGTCCGGCAACGGATCAGAGTCGCTGGCAATGAGGGCGCTGGCCCACAGAGCCAGCAGCGCCGTAAGAAGACGGCGCAGGGTTTGCCGACGCGCAGGCAGAAAAGCGAGCATACTGCAGGCTTCGCGTCAGCCAGCCCGGAAGCAATTCATAATTTCGTTTACAACCGCGACGCTTTCCGCCGCGCTTCCTGCGATGGAACAGGCCTACCGCAGCACTCGCGCAAAATTGATTCTGGCCAGCAAGGGTCTGGCGATGGGAACAGCGGACATCATACCTGGCGTAAGCGGGGGCACCATTGCCCTGATCAGCGGCATCTACGACCACCTGATCCAGGCAATCAGTTCCGTCGGTTTGCGCCAGGCGCTCCTTGCCATCGAGGCGCCGTTGGCGATATTCAGGCCAACGCGCCGTAAGATCGTTTTTGATGGCCTTCGCGAGATTCCCTGGAACTTCCTCTTGCCGCTGCTGGGCGGCATCGTCGCCGCTATGCTCGTTATGGTCCGCGTGATCCCATTTATGCTGGAGCGCTATGCCTTCTATTCCTTCTCTTTCATGTTTGGACTGATCCTTTTTTCTATCTCTGTACCCTATCGAATGATGCGTCACCGCGCGCTGGAGTACGTCTTGATTGCCCTGTTTGCAGCGGCCGCCTTTGTACTCACCGGCGTATCAAGGGTTTCCGATGGTCGACTGACCCTGCAGAGTCAAAGCGGCCAGACTGCGCAGACGCTTACCAATCAGAAGGGCGAATGGTCGCTGCGCCTGCCGCTGGGAACCAGGGCCGAGGACTGGCGCGCTCGCTTGCAGGCCAGCGGCGGCGTCGAAGAGTTTGTAGTGCGTGTAGATCCGCTCTCCGCTTCCGGCGCCGAAGCTCAGGTCGCGCTCCATTCCGATAGCACGCTTCTGGCTTCCATCCAATCTTCTCATCGTCGCGACAGCGAACTGGAGATCAGCGGGCGCTTTGCGGTGCGCGGCAATACCAACCCGCTTTTTGTTTTCTTCAGCGGGGCCATCGCCATCTGTGCAATGATCCTGCCCGGCATTTCCGGGGCTTATATGCTGGTGGTCATGGGCCAGTATCAGCTGACGCTGGAAGCGCTGCGCGATTTGAGCGGCGCCCTGCCCGTGCTTCTGGCGCAGGGCTGGTCCGCAGCGGCGGCCAGCGGCGGCCAGGCAGCGACGCTGGTCATCGTTTTTGTGGCCGGAATCTTGACTGGAATTCTGACCTTTGTACGATTGCTGAAGTGGCTGCTGGCGCGCTGGCACTCGCCAACGATGGCGGCGCTAACCGGTCTGATGATTGGCAGCCTGCGCGCCATCTGGCCCGGTTCGGCCCTGCCGGAGGGCGACGGACTCTTCTTTTACGTTGTGGCTGGCATCGGCTGCGCCGTCGGCGGCGCCGTTCTGGTTTTTCTACTGGAGCGCGCTTCGACCAGGCTGCACGATCCTGACGCTCCAATCCATGAACCTTGAATTGTTGCGCGGCCTCAGCGAAATTGTTGGCCGCGCTCATCTTCTGGCGGCCGGCGAAGATGCCGAGGACGATCTACGGGCCTGGGCCTCGGATCGAACGCGCTGTCTGGAGCTTCGGCCTGGCGGCGTCGTCTTTCCAGAAAACGAAGACCAAATCGTTGCAATCGTTCGGCTCTGTCGCCAGTACCGGATGCCAATCGTTCCCTCCGGCGGTCGCACCGGATTGGCTGGCGGCGCCGTCGCCCAGAATGGCGAGCTGGTGCTCTCGCTGCATCGCATGGATCGGATTCTCGATTTTGATCCCTATCTGCCAGCCGTTCGCGCTCAAGCCGGTTGTATTACCGCGACGCTACAGCAGGCCTGCAGCGAACGCGGACTGCTTTTCCCGCTCGATCTGGCGGCGGCAGGGGCTTCGATGCTGGGCGGGAATCTGGCCGCCAATGCCGGCGGCATTCGCGTGATCGGCTACGGGATGCTGCGCGACTATGTCCTTGGCTTGCGCGCCGTGAGCGGCGCCGGCGATATACTTCATTTTCCTGGCGCCATTCTCAAAAACAACACCGGGTTTGATCTCAAGCATCTGTGGATCGGCAGCGAAGGAGTACTGGGTATTATTCTGGAAGCCACGATTCGCCTCGCGGCGCAGCCAACGATGCTGCGCACGGCAATGGCAGCGCATCGTGATTTGCGCCAATCGCTGGACTTGCTGGCCCGGCTGCGCAGCCGCGGCGCTCGCCTGCTGGCTTTTGAGATCTTTGATCGCGAAGCCCTGGCTGTCGTTCGCCGACACCTGCAACTTCCGGCCCCCTTTGGCGGCGACTATCCCTGCTATGCACTGCTGGAATGGGACGCTGAGCGCGAGACGGAGGAAACGCTTCTGGCTGAATGTCTTGAGGCCGAACTTGCCGAAGATGTCCAGATTGCCAGCTCCAGCGCCGGCCGGCAAACGCTCTGGAAGTATCGTGAATCAATCAGCGAGTGTCTCTCCATGGGGCCGCCGCTGCACAAATACGACCTCTCCGTGCCCATTGCCGCCTTGCCCGATTTTGTAGCGCGCTGCCACGCTTTGCTGGCAGCGAAAGCGGTGCGGCCAGTCTTCTTTGGACACGCCGGCGACGGCAATATTCATCTCAACCTGGTGCAAGAAGAGGGAATTTCAGCTGCCGGCTGGCGGACGCTACTGGCAGAGCTGGATGCGACGATTTTCACCATGACCGCCGAATTGGGCGGCAGCATCAGCGCTGAGCATGGCATCGGCATTCTGAAACGGGAGTGGCTAAGTCTGAATCGCAGCTCGCCAGAAATCGCCTTGATGAAAACGATCAAAGGCGCGCTGGATCCGGATGGGATCATGAATCCTGGCAAAATGCTGCCCGATTGAACCAGCGCCGAATTTTCCAGAGTTCGATTCGCGGCCGACGCCCTCCGGTCGCAGGCTGCGGGTTGCGGCCAAAAAAGGAGCTTGCCCGTATTGGCCGCCGTCCGCCCTATCGCGGGAGTCCTATGGCGGTCAGCGAAGCAAAAAAAAGCCAGGCCCGGAACATCATCCTGAGGGCCGTGGAACAGCGACGGATCATTTCTCTGAAGACGTACTACCTTTCCGAGTACGGCGAGTTCCTGCTGCACGCCATCGCCGAAGAAATTTTGAAGTCCGCCGGCCGTATCGAGCTGCTCGATATGGTCTACACCGCAGCCAAAGAGCTGGTGATCAACGCCACCAAAGCCAATTTGAAGCGCGCCATGTTTCACAAGCTGGGCCGACTGCCGCAGAGCCCTGCCGAATATGAAGAGGCCATGCGCCACTACCGCACCAATCTGGTCGAAGAAAAGATCCTGGAGTTCGTTCCGCTCTTTCGCGAGCTTAACT
The DNA here is from genome assembly GCA_019694655.1 of Leptospirales bacterium. Taxonomy (NCBI): domain Bacteria; kingdom Pseudomonadati; phylum Spirochaetota; class Leptospiria; order Leptospirales; species Leptospirales bacterium. The sequence continues at coordinate 430,801 of JAIBBN010000001.1, read as the reverse complement.
TTCCAGTGATCGCCACTTTCTACTACAAGCCCGAGGTCATGCACATCAAGGTTAAGAATCGATTCACGCTGCTGCCCTTCGAAGAAAGTCGCATCCGCGAAAAGTTTGAAAAGGCGCGGTCATTTTCCAGCCTGTTGGACTTTTACACGGAATACGGCGACGAAACCGAAGGCCAGGGACTGGGCCTGACTATGGTCGGGATCATGCTGGATAACAGCGGGATTGACAAACACCTGCTCACGCTGTATTCCAATGAATTCAATGAGACGGCCGCCCGCCTGGAAGTCCCTCTGAACGAATCCTACACGCCAAAGCGCCGCCATTTTGAGGGCGAGCTGCAGAGCATGGGCGGCGAGCATGAGCGCGAGCGACTGCGTCATATCTACGCCAGTCGTTCCTTTTTTTAGCTGGCCAGATCCGAACGTCGAAGGCAGGCTCTCGCCATGAGTTTGCACCGGCTACGATCAAGAAGCGCCAGACATCTGGCCATTGGCGCGCTTCTGGCGCTCACTGTGTTTGGATCGAAATCGCCGGCCCTTGCGGCGCCGGATGCTGCGCCCTTTGCCTATCGCCTGCAGCTCAGCGGACCGATCACGCCGGCGGCGGCAGAAACGCTGCAATACGCGCTGCAGCGCGCCGAAGAGGATGGCGCGCTGGCGCTGATCCTCCGCCTGGATACGCCCGGCGGCCTGGTCAGTTCCATGGACGAAATGGTGCGCGCCATCATGAGTTCTAAGGTTCCGGTGATCAGCTACGTGGCGCCGCCTGGCGCCAGCTGCGGATCGGCCGGCGTATTCCTGATGTACGCTTCCCAGGTATCGGCTATGGCCCCTGGAACCAACATCGGATCCGCTACGCCCGTCAGCACGGGAGGCGGCGGATTTGGCGGCGAGCAGCAACCGGAGGCCGGCGAGGATCGCATTCCCGAAACCGCCGGGGCCAATGATGAGCTGAATATGAAGCGCAAGATCTTACACCACGCCCAGGCCCAGATTCGAAGCCTGGCGCAGTACTATGGTCGAAACCAGCGCTTTGCGGAGCGCAGCATCACGCACGCCGATAACCTGACCACCGAGGAGGCCGCAGCGATCGGCGCTATTGATCTGATCGCCGAGAACGAAGCGCAGCTATTGCAAAGGATTGAGGGCCGGCGAGTGCGCATGGCCGCGGGCTACGAGGACCTTCGCCTGCAAGGCGCAGAAATTCGCGAAATATCGGCGGACTTTCGCAATCGCATCCTCTCCATTCTCAGTCATCCGCAAGTTGCCATGATACTGATGATGCTTGGCATGCTGGGATTGATGGCCGAAGTCTACTACTCGCCCGGCGCCATCTTTCCAGGCGCTCTGGGCGCGCTCTGCCTGGTTGTCGGACTTTACGCCCTGCAGACGCTGCCCGTGGACTACAGCGGCCTCGCCTTGATAGCTCTGGGCATCCTCTTTTTCATTCTGGAAATCAAGATCGTTTCCTACGGATTGCTTTCGGTTGCCGGACTGATCAGCATATCGCTGGGCGCGCTGATGCTATTTCGCAGCGGCGATGAATTCCTGGGCGCAGGCCAGAGCGCCATTCTGACCATCGCCATTATGGGCGCCGCCGGCATGGCCGCGATCGCCTACCTTGCGGCAAGGGCGCAGCGTGCGCCGCGAGTTTCTGGCTCGGAGCAGCTGATTCGCGAGAGCGGCGAGGCAAGCACGGAAATAAACGCCAGCAGCGGACAGGTCTTCATTCATAGCGAATTGTGGCAGGCGCGCAGCGAAGGCGGGCCAATTCCGCGCGGCGCAAAAGTAAGCGTCGTGGCGCGCAATGGCCTTTGCCTTACGGTGCGCCAGGAATAGTGCTGGTCGATACAGGGCCTGGCAATCACTGTCGCAGCGATGCCGCTTCGCGCAGCGTCCACATCGGGCGCAGCGACAATCAGGCGCAGGAGACTGACCCATGACCCCGATATACATAGCGATTCCGCTGGCCCTGTTTTTTCTAGCCTCGTCCATCAAGGTCCTTCGCGAATATGAGCGCGCCGTTGTTTTTCGCCTTGGTCGCTTCTCGAAAGTCAAGGGGCCGGGATTGATCTTGCTGATCCCCTTCATCGACAAGATGGTAAAGGTTGGCATGCGCACCGTTACCATGGATGTTCCGCCGCAGGATGTGATCACCAGAGACAACGTCTCGATCAAGGTCAATGCCGTGGTCTACTTCCGTGTGATGGATCCGGAAAAAGCGATCATCGATGTTGAAGATTACTTTTTCGCTACCTCCCTGCTTTCACAGACTACCTTGCGTTCCATCATGGGCGAATCGGAACTGGATGAGATTCTTTCGGAACGCGAAAAGATCAACGCCGAGCTGCAGAAGGTCATCGATAAGCACACGGATGCCTGGGGCATCAAGGTTTCGATGGTCGAAGTGAAGCACATCGACCTGCCCGCCGAAATGCAACGCGCGATGGCCCGTCAGGCGGAAGCGGAACGCGAACGTCGCGCCAAGATCATTGCTGCCGAAGGGGAGTTTCAGGCCTCGCAAAAACTGGGCGAGGCGGCGGCGGTCATTGGCGCCCACCCGGTTGCCATCCAGCTGCGCTTCTTGCAAACGCTCACCGAAATCGCAGCGGACAAAAATTCTACGACGATCTTTCCGCTGCCAATTGAGCTGTTACGCCCATTCCTGGAAATGAAGCGCTAAAAGAACCGAAAATGCTCAGCCGCCGCCGCCAAAGCTAAAGCCAGGCGGCGGACCGTCCTCACAGGGAGCGCCGTAGATGCTCATATGCAGGCGATAGGCCGGTGCATAGTATGGCTCGTTGCGAAACAGGTCCAGGAATAGTTCCAGAGGCCCGCGTTCATCAAGCGCCGGATTTTCTACCACAAAGCGGTCCAGGATTGCGTGCTCGGGTCCGATGACAGCGCCCCTGTATTCAAATTCCGCTCGATCGCCGTCGCTCTTGAGCAGGCGACGCAGATAGCGACGCTGCCCCTCGGGCGAATCGCACTGGATTGGCGCCTCCAGGCTGCCGCGCTGCCCTGCGGCAATATCTACGTAACTGACACAGGCCACATGCCAGCCAGACGCCAGCGTTGCCAGGACCAGCAACCATTTCCCTCTGGCAACAGCTTGCGGCATTTTTTCAAATTGCAGACGCCCCTGCTCAATGCAGGAAGTGACGCATCCCCGTAAAAACCATGGTTACGCCGCGCTCGTTGGCAGCGGCAATAACTTCATCGTCACGCACCGAACCGCCCGGTTGAATCACAGCCCGCGCGCCAGCGTCGGCCAGCACATCCAGGCCATCGCGGAAGGGAAAAAAGGCGTCCGATGCAGCGACCGAACCCTGCAGACTCAGTCCAGCGCGCGCCGCCTTGCTGGCCGCAATTTGCACTGAATCTACCCGACTCATCTGTCCGGCGCCCACGCCAAGAGTGGCAAGTTCGCTGGCAAATACGATGGCATTGGATTTGACGTGTTTGACGACTCGCCAGGCAAAATCCAGGGCGCGAGCAAGGCCCTGGTCGAGGCCGGCCCCCGCTACCAGTTTCCAATCCTGACGCATCACCAGCGATGCGTCTCGCTCCTGCAAGAGGACGCCGCCGGCAATCCAGCGCGCTTCCATGGAGGGCGCACGATAGCGCTCGGGCGCCGCGACGCGCAGCAGGCGCAGATTTTTCTTTTCGGAAAATAGTTTCAGGGCCTCATCTTCAAAATCCGGGGCCACGATTACTTCCGCAAAGTTCTCATTGATCGAGGCAGCCGTAGCCGCATCGCACACGGCGCCCAGAGCAATGATGCCGCCAAAGGCGCTGATCGGATCGCAGGCGCGCGCGCGCAAAAAGGCGGCCTGCAATTCGCCAGGTTGTAGCCGACTGCCATAAGCTGCCGCGCTTTCCACCACGGACGCGCCACAAGGATTGAGGTGTTTGACGATGACGGCGCCAGCCGCCGGTAATTCCAGCGAAGTGCGCAAGGCGGCATTGAAATCCAGCATGTTGTTGTAGGATAGCTCCTTGCCCTGCAACTGCTCGATGCCAGCGCGGCCGCCGGCCGCCTCACGCGCCGCTTCGATCGCCGGCCGATAGAGCGCCGCCTGCTGGTGCGGATTCTCGCCGTAGCGCAGCGACATGTTTCTTTGCAGGGTAATGGTCGTTCGTTCTGGAAAAGTCTCGCCCGCCTTCTGGTTCAGGTACTCGGCAATCATCGCATCGTAGGCGGCGGTATGATTGAATACCTTGCGCGCCAGCGCCAGACGATACTCTTGATGCAAAGCATCGCCCTCAATCGCCTGACGCAGAGCCGCATAGTCCGCCGGGTCGCAGACCACGGTTGTAAAGCCGTAATTCTTGGCGGCGGCGCGCAGCATCGCCGGGCCGCCAATATCGATATTCTCGATTGCATCTTCAAAGCTTGCATCAGATCGCACTATGGTCTGCGCAAAGGGGTAGAGATTGACTACCAGCAGGTCGATGCTCTCAATGTTGTGATCGCTCATTGCCTTGCGATGCGAGTCTTGATCCAGCAATCCCAGCAGACCGCCATGGATGCGCGGATGGAGAGTCTTGACCCGGCCATCCATGATCTCTGGAAATCCTGTGTAATCCTCAATGGCCTGCGCAGCGATTCCCGCCGACTGCAAGGCCTTGAGCGTACCGCCGGTGGAGATCAGTTGCACCCCGCGGCCGGACAAATACTGCGCCAGTTCAATCAGTCCGCTCTTGTCGGACACAGACAGCAAGGCTCGTTTGATTTCGCTCATTCCAGTATTCTAACCCGTCGACCTTCAATGCGCAGTTTGCCGCGCACAAACAGATCAACGGCCTCCGTTAGTATTCGATGTTCCTCAGTGAGTATGCGCGCCGCCAGAGCAGCTTCGTCGTCGGTTTCGTTTACCGGCACGGCTGCTTGCAGGATGATCGGACCGGAGTCCAGTCCCTGATCGACAAAATGCACGGTACATCCGGCCAGCTTCACGCCATATTCAAAGGCCTGCCGTTGTCCATGCATGCCAGGAAAGGCCGGAAGCAAGGATGGGTGAATGTTGATCAGTCGATGTTTGTAGCGCTCCACCAGCTCGGCGGAAAAGATTCGCATGAATCCCAGGGCCAGAAGCAGCGCGGGCCGTCGGCTTTCAACCGCCGACAGAAGTTCGCGATCAAAATCGCTGCGCGAGGCAAAGCCCCTGAAATCAACAACCTGCACATCGATGCCGGCGTGGCGGGCCAGCGCTTCGGCGCCGGTTTGCGGCCTGTCGGCTATTACGGCGACGATCTGCAGCCCGGCCAGGCGGCCGCTGCGTATCGCCTCCAGCAGCGCCGCGAGATTGCTGCCGCGCCCGGAGACCAGAGCCACTGCGGCCAGCTTGCTCACCGACGGGCGGCCTCTTCGCTGAAGCGTATCGATGAGAGAATCACGGAGAGTTCGCGAGCCAGTTCTTCGTCCGGCGTCGCATCGGCATTGTAGAGGGCGACTATCATGCGTCGACCTTCGGCGATCATTTGCACCATCCAGAAGCGGCCGTCGCGGCGGTATTCGCAAGCGGCGGCCAGCGCTCCCTGTGGGGTGTGGTAGAGGGCGACGCGATCCTCGGCATACTCCACGCCATTCTTTTCCAGATAATAGCGCAGTTCTTCGGCCGGGTCGAAGGCCTCTTCGGCATCGCGACGGGTGGCCGCCAGCTGCAAAGCGCCGGCGCCATCGGGATCAAAAAAGCATGGAATGTTCTCAATGATCTCCTGCTCCCAGTCGGCCGGAACGAAGACCTGAAAAAATACGCCGTGGAAAATACGGTAAGCGGCCTCGGCTTCCATGAATCTGCGAGGCTTGCGTGGCAGCCGCGGGCGTCAAGCAGCTAGACCTGAAGGCGAGGCCGTCATCATCCGGCTTGACCTGAGCGATTGCAGAAGGGCGAATGTCGGTGTTTTGATTCTTGGACCGCAAAAATACCGCAAGAGCCCGGTCTACATTGTAACCTCGATTCTGGCCATCGCCCTGCTGGCCCTGGCCATGGGCAGCGCCGCAGTAATTATCGCTGTCGCCCTGGTCCTGATGACCTTGCTCTATCCAATCTTCCTCTGGATCTGGGAGCGGGTCTACGGCGCAGACGATATCGCCGATCAGGTTTTCTACGCGCATACCGAGGATGGCTGGAATCTGCCGCTGCATTTCCATCGCCCCTCGCATCCAAGGCCAGGCGCATATCCGGTGATCCTGAGTCATGGCATCGCCGCCAACAAATTCAGCGTTGATCTCGATCGTGCGCACAGCCTGGCCTACTACCTGAAGCGTCAGGGCTTCCCGGTCTTTGTCGTGTCGCTGCGCGGCGTCGGCCGCTCTTACCATCAGGGCCGCACCCGCTATCGTGATTTCAACTTCGATGACATTGTACAACACGATCTTCCTTCCATCATCGCCACCGTTCGTCGCCTGACCGGCGCCCCCAGGGTGAACTGGGTGGGACACAGCATGGGCGGGATGGTCATGTACGGTTTGCAGGGACGCAAGCTGGCCGGACATGAGGATGTGGCCAGCTTCGTAGCCATCGGCAGCCCTGGCCGCATTGATCATACGCGCCGCTCGCTATGGGGCGCAGTAACTCGCTTCCCGTGGGTCAATGAGTTGATCGACTTTCGGTTTGGCGCTCAGATTGTTTCGCCCCTGACCGGCCGCTTTACAACGCCGATCGAAGAGATGATCTTCAGCAAGGACAACGTTTCCACTACGACCATTCGCAAGATGATGAAGAACGGCGTGGAAAATATCTCCTATGGCCTGGCCAATCAGTTCATCAACTGGATGCGCAGCGGCAAGGAGCTCAGCGTCGATGGAAGTTTCAACTATCGCGAGGGCCTGCGCAATATCGAGACGCCCACCCTCTTTCTATCCGGCGCCAGAGATCATGTGGCTATCCCCGAGAGCGTTCGCTTTGCTTACGAACGCGCCGGATCGAAAATTAAGAAGTACATAGAACTTGGTCATGAGCAGGGCCTGCCTGTGGACTATTGCCACACCGGATTGGTGCTTGGCGAACGCGCTCCAGAGGATGTCTTCCCGCTGGTTCTGGACTGGCTGGAGCAATATGGGATCGAGCGGCGGCGGCGCGGCTGGATCAAGCGCGTCTTTCGTCGCAAGAAGAAGGGCCCCAGGCGCGCTCGGAAATTTCGCGACTATCGCGACAGCAACCGCCCCTCCGGCGTGATCCAGGCTTGAGCAAGATGAAAAGGTATCTGGGAAGCTACAGCGTCGCGCTCGCTCTTGGCATCACTGGCCTGCTCGCCTTCTCTTCTTGCAAGAGCGTCAACGCTTACTTCGGGCGCTCTTCGATGGGCGCAAATTACTTTGCCTCCGACTTCGAATGTAAAACGCAGCTGGAAGCGGAATCCGATGAGCGCATCCGCGGTCTGCGCATCGCCAACTTTCAGCTGCCCTTTGCACGGGATACACAGCAGCGCGGCGTCGGCGGGGCGCGCGTGGTCATAGCCGGCGATTCGATTGCCGCGCTCTTTACGCCGACGCTGAGCGCCGCCTACCTGCCCGGCATCGATGTTGCCAATCGCGGCATTCCGGGGGATACCACGGCGATGCTCTTACAGCGGCTCGATACCGACATCGTCCCGCTGCGGCCAAAGCTGGTAGTTATTTCGATTGGCGGCAATGACCTGATTATGGGCCGTTGCCTGGAACTGACGATGCAAAACACGCTGGCCATCGTTCAACACCTGCGCCAGCAGTCGCCCGGCGTGCGTATTGCGCTGCTCTCCATTCCGCCGACGGTGGCGGAACGTCCCAATACCATTACGCCTTTCTATAACCAGCGGCTTCGTTCCGCACTGGGGCAAGAAACGGACCTGAGCTTTGTTGATCTATGGCCTGAACTTTCGCGCAGCGATCGACCCGGCCTGCGCGACGAGTTTCGGATTCCACTTGGACCGGCTTTTGACCTGGTCCATTTCAATGCCGAGGGCTATCGCGTGGTTGCTCGGCGTATTGCGCCCCTGATTGAAGCACAGCGGCCGTGAGCTAGGGCTTACTGGGGACAATAGGCGCCGATCACTTCGTACGAGGTAGTTGAGTCGGCCTCGGCCGTGCAAATACTCTGCACGGCGATCTGTTCACTCAAGGCAAGCGGGACAAACGCACAGGCTATTTTCGAGTAACGATAATCGCTGCGGGCGCTAAATTCCGCAAAGATATCTTCCTCGATAAATGCGCTGATACTGCTATGCCAATGCAGTCTGAGCTTACGATCAACAATTTCATCCCTTGGCGGCGGAGTACCGGGATCTCCACATTCATTCTCTCCGAATTGTGTCCGTTTGCTGTGAATCAAAATTTCCAGACCGTTTTCAAATGCACGATAGCTTCCCCGACCTGCGATAGACTCTGAATGAGGTGAGGTGCACCCGTGATCAGCACTGGCTGACAGTCGCAGTTCGCCGCTGCTCAGGAAATACTTTGTCTCATAGAAGGAGGAGATGTCAGAGTCGCAAATGACATTCGCATGACGTGCCAGCAAACGCAAACCAAGGCGGTCACTGTGCGGCGGTTCGACAGGGCTCAAGTAGCCCCCAAATACAAAGGCATTCGCGGAAATTGAATACCATTGACCGCGTCGGCCAGAGATCAGCTCTTCGCCTGTCACGCTCGCGGCCCGAAGCGGGGTTCCATAGGGGAGTGCATTGATGATGGGCGCTGCGGTAGATGGCGCTGCGCGGATGTGAAGCACAGCGGCCGTAACATACAGTGTATCGCCAAAGAGGCTGCGATTCCATTCTTGAATGACAACGCAGCCGCCTGGCATTGCCAGAACAAATGCGAATACGCAGCATCGCGCCGGGGCGCGCCACATTTTACAATTCCAGACGCAGGTTGGCGCTGGCAGCGTAGTCCTCGCGGGTGCCAAGGGCTTCCACGCCGACCTTCACCGGCCCGAGGTTCAATTCGACGCCAGTGCGAATGAAGTAGACGTCACGCGGAACCGAAGCGTAACGCTGTACGGTCATAGTCAAGTTTGCCGACTGTCCGCTGAGCGAGGATGGGATTGCCGGGTTGGGCTCCAGGGCAAAAGCGCCGCCGCGCAGCAAGAGCGCATCCAGATTGCCAGTGTTGCGTGACAGTCCAAATCCAAAAGTAACATTGAATATATAGAGCAACTGAACGCCAGTGCGTATATCAATTGGAACAGATTGAACGCTGGTCTTGATTTCAGCCAGATCGTCTGCCGCCCAGGTCAAGGCTGTTCCGCCCTCCAGACGCAGGGTGGTGGACTCGGGGGTCGTGGTCGCGTAGCGCAGCCGAATGTCAGAAGCATAGTAGCCGATGCCCACAGATATGCCGCGGAAGCGCAGGATTGGTCCCATGGCAATGTCGCTGGCCTCCGCCAGATGGTAGCGCAGTTCTGCGCCGCGGTTTTCCATGCGCACATTGAGATCGCCCCGCAGTCCGTTCTGGTCTTCAAAGGATTCCGAATGGCGGATGCCGCTCACGTAGACATCGAAACGTGAAAGCGAAAAGAAGCCCGGAGAGGATTCGCGATTTTCGTTAAAAGGATCGTAGGGGTTGCCGGTCAAGGCGCCAAGGTTGATGCCAAAGAAGACGCGAGAGTTTACAGAAGCGCCAGCGCTGGGGATATCCTCCAGCTGGCCAACGCCGGGCGAGGATACGGTCTTCTCTTCCAGCTTACGATAGCCAGCGCCGACATTGGCCCCGGCAGTCCAGCCATAGAGATTCACGGTGCCAATATAGGGCGAGGCAAGGTTGCCCAGCACTGCCGCGTAGGCCATGCGGTCAAAAAAGTCTTTTACGTACTGATCGTAGAAGTCTCGATATAGCTGATCATACTGAGCTTGCGAAACAGGCAGAGAGGAGCACACCGATCCGTTACAGGCAATCTGGGCCGACAGCGACTGAAGGGGAAGAAACGCAAGAGCGCTCGCAAAGAGGAGCGAAACCAGTAACCTTAGCTTCATAACACTAAACCTGCACTTTACAGACAGCCTGCTCAACATAGGACGAGAGAGTTTCTATAGTAATAACAGCCAGAGGGCAACTCAATTTCATTCTTTTTCGGCCTGGCCCGAGGACTGCACCTGCAGCTCGGCGACGCCAAGTTCCTTCAGCAAAGCCGAGAGCTGCAAAAAGCGCTCCAGCGGCGCGCGACGATGCGCCTGCAATTGAATCCGTCGGCCATGTAACTCCGCCGCCCTGAGTCGCAATTGCCCCAGAGTCAGGGAGCGGCCCGCCCACTGCAGCTCGCCATTGAGACCGAGGCTCAGCTGAAGGTCGGCGCCAGCGCCTCTGCCGCCAAGCGCCGGAAGCTCGGTCGGGGCCAGCAGCGTTGCCGAGTTGACGGCGACAATCAAGAAGAGCACCAGAATGAAGACGATATCAAGCAGCGATATCAGAGGCAGAGACGGCGCATCCTCATCCATCGAAAGGGCGTCCAGCGGACTGTCGGTTTCAAATCCGTCGCTCAACCTTTTTCTCCGGCGCTGAACAGCAACTCCAGGCGACGGTAGCGATCACGAAATGCATAGTGCAGGACCAGGGCGGGGATGGCCAGGCACAGACCGGCAATCGTTGTACTGACTGCCTGATGGATGCCGCCGGCCACCTCCGCAAGAATGGATTGTTGCGACTGCGCCACGCGACCAAAGGCCTCCTGCACGCCCAGCACAGTTCCCAGCAGACCAAGCAAGGTGGCGATATGCGCCAGGTAGAGCAACCACATCACTGCCGATCGCAGACTGAGGCTTTCCAGCCAGAAGGCGCCCAGGCGGTGGCTGGCCTCCCCCTGGCGAATTCGTTCCTGAATACGCTGACGCATCTGCACGCTGGCCGCCTCAATTTGGCGGAAACGCGTTGCGCAATAGATTGCAAGCGCCAGTATGACCACGGAAACGAGCGCCAGAGCCAGCATCGCCGGTCCGCCGGCAAGCAGGTAGTTGAACCAGGGAGCCACGGCTCCAGCACTGCGCGGACCAGCGCCCGAGCAAATCCTTTTCCGTTTCCAGAGCAAGGTCTTGAGCCTCCGTAAACGAGCGTTGCACAGCGTAGCCTTTGTAGTCTTTTCCATTGCCTTTTATGCAATGGCCTACTATGCCCTTGAGACCTGGCGCCCGGGAATCCTTGCGGCGCCCGAAGGCATAGATGGCAACAGTCTCTCCGCTGCGGTCGGAATCTTCACTGCGATTGTAATGCTTGCTTATGCCGGCGCCAATGCTGTAGCCGGCGGTTCGCTGAGTGCAGATCCGTGGCGGGCGGAGCGCAAGCGCTGGCGTCAGCCTTCACGCAGTGCGCAGTCGCGCGCGCCGCAGTCGACGCGGATCATGGATGCGGAATTCGAGGAAGAGCAAAGCGGGAAGCGACGCGCTGATGCCGAAGCGCGGGATTCACGGAAAGGCCGCTATGAAGAAGAGGCGCGAGGGCCGCGGCGCAGACGAGGCGGTCGCCGCCGACGTCGACCAGGCCATGGATCGCCCGACGAATGAGCCATCCAGCGCAAAGCGCGCTTCACATACGCTCGGCGGATCAGGCGCAGGAAGCTGCACGATGGATACTGCAAAGCGCTCAAGAACGCCAGTCGCGCTTGCTGCTTTTCTCCGGCCAGCTGGGGGCCGGTAAGACCACAATCATACGCCAGCTGGCTGCTCTGTTAGGCATCCAGGACAATGTAAACAGCCCCAGCTTCAATCTCCTGAATGTCTATGACGCCGCCGGCCTTCGGCTTTTCCACTATGATCTATATCGACTGGGCTCGCCGGCAGAGCTGGAACAACTGGACTTTTTGGAACGCTGGCAAAATCGCAACAGTTCAAATGAATGGCACTGTGTAGAATGGCCAGAGCGCGCCGGCCGGGTTTGGCAGGGCGGTTCCGGAATGCTATGGATCAATATACAAACGGGCGTCCTCGAGGAGGAGCGCCGCTTGAGCATCTTTGATGCGCCGCCATCGCTTGAGGGACATTTTGTCTGATCTCTGCCTGACATTGGACGCTTGCGGTCGCTTCTTGCAGTGTGGCATCTTTGCTGGGAAGGCCATCGGCGTCCATAGCGAGCTGGCCCCGCGCGAATCCTTTCAGCGCTTGATACCGAGTCTTCAACAATTATTGAGCAGTCACAATGTACGACGTCCGGATTGGATTCTATGCGGCCGAGGCCCGGGCTCCTTTACTGGCATTCGCGTGACCCTGAGCGCCGCGCGCACCCTCGCCCAGGTATGGGAGGCGCCAGTACTTACGATCAACAGCCTGCACTATTATCTCTATTCTGCCATGCTGCAGAATGATCACGGCAACGCTGCAATTCTGCTGGATGCGCGCCAGGGTCGCGTCTACGCAACAGCCGCCGACACAATCGAGTGGTTGACGCCGCCGCCGACGGTAGACGCGCCCCCGCTGCTCTGGCTGGAACAGGTCGACGCCGCCTGTCGCCTGTACACGGATGATCTGGGCGCAGTGCGTCCGCTGCTGGAATCGCGCCCCGATCTGCAACAACGGCTAGAAGCCATGCCCGAACCGCGGCTGGCAGACCTTTTTCGCCTGGCAATTGAATTGGGCGGCAAAGACGCGGCGCGACACTGGTCGCTGGCGCTGCCAGAATACCTGCGACTCGATCCAGCGCACGCGCGCTACCCTCAGGGAATCAACCAACTATGAGTATCATTGCAAGATTGTTGCGTTTTCTAGAGCGCCGCGCCGGCGAGACTATCAAACTTGCCGACCTTTTCAAACACCTGCAGGGCGACGATGCGCGGCCTCGCTCGCACAAGTCTGGAGGCAAAGGCAAGCTCCAGCGCAAGGATCGCGATGCGGACAGTCGGCGCTGGCAGCGCGCCGATCTGGAGGCGGCGCTTGCGGCGCTGGTCGAGCTTGGCGTCGTCCATTTGAGCGGCAGCGGCGTAGTGGCCCGCAAACCCTTCCTCTTTCGCGGAAAAATCTCCTTGAGTCCGCGCGGCATGGCCTTCGTGGCCTTGCGCGGCGCCTCTCCGACGGCGCGCGAAGTCTTTGTCGCCCCCCAGGACCAACGCGGCGCTTTGCCCGGCGATGATGTGCTGTTGCGCCTGACCGATCGCAGCCGGGATCGTTTCGAAGGCGTGGTGTCGGAGGTTCTGCAACGCGCGCGGCAGCTCTACCGGTTGCGACTGGAGGGACCTCCGCGCAATGGTCTGGCCCCAGGCGTAGTGCTCGATGCGCCCGGCAAGATTGCCGCCTGCGCCGATGTGCGCCGCTTGCCAGCAGATACCCTGGCGCGGCTGAAGACCGATCAGGTCGTAATTGTGAAGCTCAGCGGTCGACAGGTGCGCTACCAGGGCGCGCACTTTCAAGAGGCCATCTTCCAGCGCTTTGAAAATGCCAACGACATGGATGCCGACTATGCTCGCATCCTGATGAAATATGACATCGATCCCGTCTATCCCGACGAGATTGAGCTGCCCGGCGAATTGGATCAACCGACGCCGGATCGCGTACACGATTGGAAAAAACGCGCCGATCTGCGCCAGCTCTACACCATCACCATCGATGGCGCTGATTCCAAAGACTTCGACGACGCCCTTTCGCTGCAGCGTAACCGCAGCGGTCTGTGGAAACTCTTTGTGCATATTGCCGACGTAAGCCATTATGTAAAGAAGGGCGGGGCCCTGGATCGCGAGGCCGCGCGTCGGGCGACCTCCTGCTACCTGGCCAACCGGGTGGCGCCGATGCTGCCGCCGGTCCTTTCCGAGAATCTCTGCTCGCTGGTAGCGGGTAAGGATCGCCTGGCGTTTACTGCAGAGATGCATATCGATCCAGGAACCGGCGCCATTCGCAAGGCCGAGTTCTACAAGTCAGTGATCCACGTTAATCGAAGACTGACCTACGACATCGCCGAAACGGAAATCGACCAGGAAGCGCGCGGCGAGATGCCCCGCGGCAAACGCGGCGACAGCGATCTGGCATCCGATGGCAGCGCTCCCGGAGAACCGTCGACCCTCACGCAACTCTGGAATCTGGCGCTGTTACAGCGACGCCAGCGCATGGCCGCCGGTCGCATCGACCTCGATGTCCCGGAATCGAAAGTGCGCATTGGCGCGGACGATCGCATCGAAGCCATTGACCAGCGAGCGCGGCTGAAATCCAGCATGCTGATTGAAGAGTGCATGCTCTCCGCCAATATCGCCGTCGCCGAAGCGCTGCGCCGCAAAAAATCGCCTACGCTATTTCGCGTTCACGAGCCTATGGACGAGGCAAAGGTGCTCAACCTGAACGCATTTTTCGAATCCTACAATGTCCCCTTCACAATCAAGGACAGCAGCAGCAAACGCATTCAGAAGGCTATTGAAGCCGTGCGCAAACACCTGGGCGGAGAGAAGCTGGAACGCGTGTTTCACATGACGCTGCTGCGCTCCTTCATGCAGGCCTCTTATCGCCCGCAGGCCCTCGGACACTGGGGCCTGGGCTTCCGCGACTACTGTCACTTTACCTCGCCGATCCGACGCTATCCAGACCTTGTCGTACACCGTTCGCTGGAGGCCCTGCTCGCGCGCAAAAAGCCGGCCTATTTGCCGGAAGAGGTCGAGGAGCTGGGCTACCATTGCAGCGAGCAAGAACGCAACGCAATGGATGCGGAGCGGGATCTATTTAAACTTAAAGTAATGCGCTATCTTGAACAGCGCGACTTACGCTCATTTCGCGGCGTTATCACCGGCTTTAAGCCCGATCGAGTCTTCCTGGAAATCAGCGATGCGCCGGCGGAAGCAGTTGTTGAAGCGCAGCATCTAACCAATGAACGCGAACTGCCCTTGCCCGACCGTTTCTCGGTCTATGTCAAACGCCTGGGCCGCCCGGCGCTGCTTGGCGAAGAATGGGACCTGGCCCTGGAGCGACTGGACTTTGAGGAGATGCGCATCTATTGCCGACCGCTCCTTGCCAGTGCAAAGGGAAAATAGCGGGCAGCATCAGCGAGTGGCGCTCCGCAACGGACCTCAGTCCAGAGGCCACTGCGGCACGGTTTGAATGGCTCGCTGCTGTTCTCCCTCTGTGACCGGCGGCCTGCTGCGTCCGTCGCCCTGGCGGCGCTCTGCGGCCACTACCGAACGCCACCAGGCTTGCGGCGCCTCAGCGCGCAATGGCTCCTGCGCCTGGCCCAGCAAGGGCAGAAACAACTCAACGCCAAGCGCAGGCGCCTGCTGGAAGACCGTCTCCGCCGGATCGTCCCAGCTGTGCATTGCCAGGTTGAAAGTGCTCCAGTGGACTGGCATGAAGCGTCGCGCACCCAGCAGACCGAAGGCGCGCAGCGCATTTTCAGGACCTAGATGGATGTTGCCCCAGGAAGGATGGTAGGCGCCGACTTCCAGCATCGCAACATCGAAGACGCCCAGTCGTTCCTTGATCTGTGTATACTGAGTGCTCAGACCTGTATCGCCGCTGAAGAAAACGGAATTTTTCGGGCCGCGAACTGCGAAAGACGACCACAAAGTAGAATTACTCAAACCTGGACCGCGTCCCGAAAAATGCTGCGCCGGGGTCGCGGTAACCTGAATGTCGCTGCCCGCTACGGTCGCGCTTTCCCACCAGTCGAGTTCGATGATGCGCTCGGGCGGCACGCCCCAGGCTTCCAGATGGGCGCCCACTCCCAACGCCGTGATAAAGGGCGACTTGCCGCGCGCCAGTTGCAGAATGGTCGGGTAGTCGAGGTGATCGTAGTGATCGTGAGAGATCAACACCGCATCGACTTCCGGCGTCTGTCGCAGCGCGACCGGCGGGCGATGAAAGCGCAAGGGACCAACCAGGGCAAAGGGCGAGGCGCGGTGGCCAAAGACCGGATCGGTGATCAAACGCACACCGTCTATTTCAATGTATACAGTTGAATGACCGAGCCAGGTCAGGCGCAGCCCGCTTTGCGGCTTTTTCGTCCACGGCTCTCGCGGATCTTCCATCGGCAGCGGAGCGCCAGGAGTGCGCCACTGACCGCCCCACAGAAAGTCGCCAATGCCAGGACGCTCCTCGCCGCGGCGCAAACCCGGCAGCTGCGGATGGATATTGCGAAAACCGCCGTCCCGCCAGAGCTTCGAGGCGCGCATACGTTCCAGGCGTAGACCGGTCGCCCTCTTGCCAAAGCTGCGAGTCATAAAACTTGTGACCTCTTCTGCATCGCCTTTCTATAACGCGGCCGCCAGTCGCTGGCGGTCGACTTTCCAATGGCCTTCTTGAAAAATCAATGCAGTTGAAAGCGCCGGCAACTGGCTGGCAGGACCGCGCGGCTCAGGCAAAGAGTTCCTGCCAGGCGGCGCTGATGCTGCGGCTTTTCATGAAGGCCGTGCCTATCAAGACGGCATCGGCGCATTCCTGCACAGCGGCCAACCCCTTGCGGTCCTCTACCCCGGACTCGGCTATCAAAATTGCGTCCGGGCGCAGTCTGCGCAGCGCTGGCGCGATGCGCGCGCTCAAACTCAAATCCATTTGCAGCGTATCCAGATCGCGATGGTTGATGCCAATCAAGCGCGCGCCGGCCTCGGCGGCAAGCGCCGCCTCGCTTTCGTTGTGCACTTCAACCAGAGCCGCAAGGTCTTGCGCCGCAGCGGCGGCCAGCAATCGGCCAAGACTCTCCTCGTTCAGAATGCGCACTATCAGCAACACTGCGTCGGCGCCGGCCAATCGCGCCTCAAGGATTTGTTCCTCCGCAATGATAAAGTCTTTGCGCAGCAGCGGCAGGCCAGCCTCCGCGGCCGCGGCAAGATGTTGCAGGTCGCCCTGGAAAAACTCGCGGTCGGTTAGCACGGACAGTGCGCTGGCGCCGCAGCGCCGGTACTCCTGAGCCGCGGCCGCTGGATCATAGTCCGGACGAATCAGGCCCATCGAGGGGCTGGCCTTCTTGCATTCGGCGATGACGCGCAGCGCTGCGCCGGCGGGGCGTCGCAAAGCGGACTCGAAGTACGTTTGACCAAGGTGAGGACGCGGACTGGCCGCCAGCGTTCCCGAAGACCGTAGCGCTTGAAGTTCGCTGCGTTTTGCGGCAACAATCCGCTGCAGAAGACTGGCGCCGGAAAGCGCAGAAGCGCTCACGCGTTGAGCGCCTCTGCCTCCGATTCAAAGATCTCGAAAAGCGAGGTTAGTTCGATGACATCAAAAATACGTTTCACCGAGGGGCGAATGCAACAAAGCTTGAGGCTGCCCTCGCGCGAGTTGAGTTTACGCAAGGTGGCAATGCAGGCCCGAAAACCAGAGCTGCTCATATACTCCACCTTTTCCATGTTCAAGATAAGGTGCTGCGCGCCGGCATCAATCAATTTGCCCAGCTCCTTCTCGACTTCGTTGGCCACGGAGACGTCCAGTCGACCCTCCAGATAGACTACGAGCTTCTCGCCGACTTTCTTTGAATTCAACAAGGTTCTGGCCCCCGACGCCAATGGAACGGCGGTTCAGTGGGCCCCGCGGGCTGGCGGCATGTCAAGAAAAAGGGGCCTTGATGGTCCCCTTTTTGCGAATGCATTGACCCAGGCCAGGAGCGTCGCATCTTTCGCTTGTGTCCTCCGTCAGTCGCTCCGCCGGACTTCTCATCATTGATGCGCACGCCATGGCCTACCGCGCTTACTACGCATTGCAGGGTCAAAATCTCACACACCCGGGCACCGGACAGCCGGTGCATGCGATCTTCGGCTTCTTGCGGATGTTTGTGAAACTGCTGCTGGACTATCAACCGGAACATTGCGCCGTAGTCTGGGACGCGCCGGGCAAGACCTTGCGCGACGATCTCTACTCAGAATACAAAGCCACGCGTAAGCCGATGCCGGACGATCTGCGTCCGCAAATCGACGAAATCAAGGAATTGTGCCAGCGCGCCGGCTTTGTCAATTTGCAGCAAAGCGGCTATGAAGCGGACGATTTGATTGGCGCACTTGCTCATCGCTTTGGTAAGAAACGCCGGGTGCTCTTGATTACCGGGGACAAGGATTGCTATCAATTACTCAACGACAACGTCACCATGTTGCGCGGCGCAAAGGGCGTAACGGAATTTACAGAAATAACTCCGCAATGGGTGCAGCAGGAAATTGGCGTCAGTGTCGCTCAGATTCCGGATTACATGGGGCTGGTGGGCGACGCCTCGGATAATATTCCAGGCGTCAAGGGCGTCGGCGCCAAGACGGCGGCAAAACTATTACAGGCCTATCCGACTCTCGAAGAAGTCTACGAGCATGTGACGGAGGTCGAAAGCAAGTCCCTGCAACAGAAGTTGAGCGAGGCGCGCGACCTGGCGTTTCTGTCGCGCGACCTGGCGACGATCCGCACAAGCATTGCCCAGATTGATGAACTGGATGAAGCAAAGCTGGCGACCCCGGACATCACGGCGGCGGAGCGCATCCAGCTCTTTCGCCAGGAGGGCTACAACGCAATCTATCTTGAATTGCGCAAAGCCGCTGATCGGCGCGCGGCCAGCGCAAATGCTGCTGCTGCGCCGACAACCGGCGCCCCTGCAGCAGCCGGCGCGCGGCCCAGAAAGAGCAAGAAAAAGCCCGACGCAGAAGGCGGCCTCTTTGATCCGCCTCCAGCAGCAGAGGTCGCGGCGACTGAGGATTTGGCCGGCGCCCCGGCAGCGCTTGATTCTTTCTCCGATTTTGCCAGCGCCCATGCGGCAGGCGCCCTTCGCTACCAGCTAGTCAGTGATAGCGCACAGTGGCAGCGCTGTCTGACCGAGCTACAGACCGCAATCGAGCAAAGCGGAATTCTGGCCATTGACACCGAGACCGATAGCGCCGATCCGATGCGCGCCCGGCTGGTCGGCATTTCTCTGTCTGCGCTCCCTGGCCAGGCTTGGTACATCAACGCCCCGCCCGCCGGGACGCCCTTTGCCAGCCAGGGTTTGAAACCCGAAGACCTCTGGAAGGACCTCGGCCGCCTGCTGAGCGCGCCGGGCTTGCGCATCGTCGGACAGAATATAAAGTACGACTATATTGTTTTGAAGCGTCATGGATTTACCATCCCGGGCATCTCCTTTGATACTATGATCGCTTCCTATTTGCTTAATCCAAATGTTCGCCGCAACAATATGGACGATCTTGCGCTTGATCAACTGGCATACAACACGATCAAGTACGAAGACATCGCCGGAAGCGGCCGCAACAAGATCACATTGGATCAGGCGCCGCCAGAGAAGGTGGCGGACTATGCTTGCGAGGATGCGGACATCACTCTGCGCCTGCATCATTGCCTGGCCCCGCAGATTGACAGCAAAGGCTTACGGCCCGTCAATGAACAGATCGAGACGCCGCTGATTCCTGTGCTGGCCTCCATGGAAATGACCGGCGTAGCCATCGATCCGCAGTACTTTGCGCAATTGGCCAAAGAGTACCACAGGGAGATCGCCGCTCTGGAAAAGCGCATCTTCAAAGAAGCTGGCTACCAACTGAACCTGAATTCAACTCGCGAATTGCAGAAGCTGCTGTTTGAAGATCTCAAGCTGCCGCATGGCAAAAAGACGAAAACGGGCTTCTCAACCGACCAGAGCGTCCTGGAGGAGCTGAGCGGCGTTCATCCGATGGTCGACTGGATCCTCGACCGTCGTAAACTGGCAAAGCTGCTGGGCACCTATATTGAAGCTTTGCCAGAGCAAATTCATCCGCAGACTGGACGCATCCATACCAGCTTCAACCAGACAATCGCCGCCACCGGACGTCTGTCTTCTGTAGATCCGAATCTACAAAACATCCCGATTCGCGAGGAGGCCGGTCGCGCCATACGTCGCGGATTTGTCCCCGCGCGCGGCAATCGATTGCTGAGCCTGGACTACAGTCAGATCGAATTGCGCATCATGGCGCATTATTCCGAAGATCCGTCGCTGATTGAAGCATTCACCAAGAAAGACCTGGATGTTCATGCGCGCACCGCCGCGTCGCTTTTTGATGTCGCGGAAAGGGATGTGACCGCAGATATGCGCGCCCGGGCCAAGGCCGTCAATTTCTCCATCATCTACGGCGTCACCGAATTTGGCCTTTCGCGAAATCTGGGAGTTGCCCGGGAGGAGGCGCGCGGCTACATCGATCGCTTCTTTGAGCAGTACCCGGGCGTGCGGCGCTACATGGACGAGACAGTGGCCTTTGCCGAAAAACATGGCTATGTCCAGACCCTTTCCGGTCGCATTCGACAGATTCCAGAGATCCAATCCTCCAATCGATTTCGCCGCGAAGGGGCGGCTCGCACCGCAATCAACACGCCCATTCAAGGCGCCAGCGCCGATATCATCAAGATGGCGATGCTGCAGATTCATGAGGATATGCGCAAAGCCGGCGTGCAAAGCCGGATGATATTGCAGGTGCACGATGAGCTGCTTTTCGATGTTACACCGGATGAAGCCGAGATGATCCGTGACATCGCCCTGCAGCGAATGGAGCGCGCCGCTGAGCTGCGGACTCCGCTGCGCGTGGATTGGAAATTTGGCGATAACTGGGACGAGGCGCACTGAATTGCAAAGCTGGCAGCGGCCGCGGCAGGCGCGGCGCCGGCCAATCAGCGAGCGCCTGTTTCTACCATTCCCGCTTTGACTGCAAACTTAACCAGGTCCGCAGCCTTGTGAAAATCCAGCTTCTTCATAATGTTGGCGCGGTGGACTTTTGCGGTACGCGGTGAAATCTGCAATGCCCGGGCCGCTTCCTCGTTGCTTTTTCCCTGAGCGATCAACTTCAGAACCTCGCACTCGCGATCCGTAAGCAGCGCCAGCGAGCCGCTACGATTGCTGGCTTCGAGCGAAGGACTCGAACGTTCGGTAAGGCGGCCGGCTACGCGCGGACTGAGATAGGTCCCGCCCTGTCGAATTGCTTGAATGGCCTGCAATAGATCATCGCCTGCGTCGTCTTTGAGTACGTAGCCCTCGATATGCTGGCTGCGCAGCTGATCGATGAATTCGTTGCTGTCGTGCCGCGTCAGCATGATGATCTTGAGCTGCCGGTTCTGTCGCCGCAACCGACGGGCCGCTTCCAGCCCGCTCATCCGCGGCATGGAGATGTCCATGATAACCAGGTCAGGCTTGATTTCCTGAATCTGTTCGCAGGCGCTTTGTCCGTCGCCAGCCTCGCCCACAATTTCAAGATCACTCTGCCGGCCTAGAATATGACGCAGGCCCTCACGTACGATGACGTGATCATCGACCAGAAAAAGACGCACCTTCTTCATCGATTGGCCTCCCGCATGCTCGCCAGCGCGTCCGCGCCGAGATAGCCCAATCGAGTTCCGCTGCGCTGCAGCGCCTCCCGGCAAAAGCCGAGATCATAAACCCGGATGGACGAAAAACAAAAAAGCCCCCGGCATCCGGGGGCTCTTCCGACCTTTTCGGCCGCCGTTCGCATTTTTTTCTCTCTTCCTTTTTTTTGAACGCTCAAAACTCAGATAACACATGTTGCATGCGCAAGGCCTGTTTGCGGTCTTCTGCATAACGGACCCATGTCTGCGCTTACTGCTCTGCCCCTTCTGATTCTTGCCTGTGCTGCCTTGTTGCAGCTTGCGTACCCGGAGAACGGTTTTTGAAAGAAAAATATCTGAAGCAGGGGAAACGGATCGCTGACGGGGGAAATCGAGCGTATTTCCCATCGGCCAGAGGGCGTTCAGGCCCGCGCTTGACCGGAAGCCGCTTCGGCAATCGGACTGAGGCCAAGAATTGAACTATTTTGAGTCATTTCTAGTCTTCATAGATGGCTTTTGTTTCATCCATGCATCAATATAGTTCATTTCGGAATTTTAAGAAACCTGAAATCTCTGGAGCCTTTTCCCTTGCGCTGCAGCGCGGCAGGGGTCTCAGCTTCTCCTGCCGGGCCAATGCGTGCCCGTCAGGGTCGGCCGCGATGGAAACAAGGACAGCCTGCAGCTCCGGAAAGGTCGACCTGGGCGGTCGGTTCGACGAACGCCCGGCCCGCTTCGGGTTGCTCATCGTGCTGACGCTGCTTGCTGCCCAGTGCGCTGCCTCGCGCCTGCTTCGCTCCGAACTTGACGATGCCGCAATTACAGCAAGCGTCTTCGCTCGCATTGCACAGGACCAGGAGAGCGATGCCTCCTCGGTTCAAGTGCTTACCGACGAAGGCGAAGTCTATCTGATTGGCCGGGCTGCCTCGGAGTCAGCTTTGCGGCGCTTTGAGGACTACGCTCGCCGATCCACCGGAGTCTGGAGCGTCATCAATCGGATGCGCCTCGGCGATCGTCGCTATACTAGCGCCGATGCCGATCGCAACTTACGGCAACAGATCAGCGAATCGCTGGCGGCAGAAAGCGATCTGAAGGGTCAGAATATCAAGATTGTTGTCTACGATGGCGAAGTGTATCTGATTGGACGCGTCGCCGCCGACACACAGCGCGTTCGCGCTGTGCTGGCGGCCCAGGAGAGCGAAGGCGTGCGCCGCGTGTACAACCAGATCAAAGCAGGGCCGCGGATCTTTTAGCACGCCCGCAATTGGCGCGTCGCGAGGGGCCGGTGGCTGCGGATCCTCCCTTCCTCAGCCGCGACTCAACTGCTCCAGATCTTCAATCCATTCGCCCAGCCGCGCACTGAAATACTGACGCTGTTCGGCGGTCATCATTTGGTCGATTTTCAGCGCCAGATCCTTGAAGCTGCGCCGCCAGCGGAGGACAGCCAGCCGGTAGTAATTGGGGCGGCTGGCTTCAGCATGCAGCAACCAGGCGCGAAGCAAGGCGTCGGTCCGGGCGCCCCGCTCTGGAGATTGCAACGCTGCAAGCAACTGGGCCTGTCGTTCGCGATTCATTTGCAATCGCAGCGGCGTCTCATCGGGCATGGCCCGGGCGATCTGACCAAGCTCGCCTTTCTGGTCCTGCTGCAGACTGCCCAACCATTCCTCTACAGATTCTACGGTCTCCTTTGCGCTGCGTTCAGTGCGTTCTTCCGGCGACAATGCCGCCTTTTGCGCCAGCTCTTCGTTGTAGTCTGCCAGGCGATCGGGAAGGTCTTGCAGCTGCCGGTCGCCAAGTCCCAGCAGCAGCAAGCGAGCATCCGGGTAGATTCGAATCATCAGCGCGTTGCGAAAGCCCGTCATTTGCTGTTGCGCCCAGTCAAGATCCGCTTCCTGTAGACCGCGTTGCACTCGGCCGCGAAGGTCGCGCAAGAATGCGCTGTAGGCTGGCAGCTGGGTCGTTCGATGCCACCGGTAGTGCGCCTGGATTTGCCGCCGGACCCATTGCTCCTGCTGATCATCAAATGCGAAGACCCGGTCCAGACGATAATAGAGCAAGGTATCGGCCTGACGATAGGCGGTCCTTACAACAACCCGGGAACAGTTGCCGGCCAGCAGGCCGCACAGCAACAAGACCGTAACGCTCAGCTTGCGCAGCTTGTAGCGCGGCCGGGTGTCGCAGACGCGAGCTATGCTCGCCCGGCCTGGAAAGTCTGCGATGATTTTAGCGAGGGTTGCGTTCTGGCTCTTCATCTAGTCCTCAGTAATTCGGCGGCGCGGCTTTCAGCGGAACTGAAGTCCTGCCTGAGCGCCGAAGGCCGCGATCCGCTTGATCCGCCAGCCATTCTAATCCAGGCGCACGGCATGGAACGCTACCTCAATCTCTGCCTCGCCGGTTCGGACGGCGCGACCTTTGGCATTCAGTACCTGTTTCCCAATCGTCTCGTACAATGCATTCTTTCCGGATTGGAGCAAGTTCATTTTCCCTTTGATAAGGAGGCAGCGCGCTTTGCGCTGCAGGCGCTGCTGCTGGAAGACGCGGCCGAAGCCGCCTCTGGCGCCCTGGCGGACTACCCGGGCGATGGACCCGATCAAGCGCGCCGCCGCGACCAGCTGGCAGGCGCCCTTGCCGAGGTATTTGATCAGTATCTGAGTCATCGACCGGATTGGATGCTGGCCGATCGCGCCGCCGTCCTTGCTTCCCAACCGCCGATTGAGGATCTTGACTGGCTCTGGCAGCGGCGCCTCTGGGAAAAATTGATCCAACGCTATCCGGAGTTTGCCCTGCCCGATCGGTTGCAGCAGTGGCAGGCGCTGCATCGCGCTGGCCAGCATTCGGCGCCTTTCACAGGAAATCTTTACTGCTTCGCGATCTCCTATCTCCCGGAGATCCATTTGCGCATTCTAGTTGAACTTGCACAACGACGCGACGTTCATCTGTTTACTCTCTCTCCTGGTCTGCCGGATTTCGCTGCTCAAAGCGGCGCCATTCGCCTCCGCGATTTTCTGCAACGACTTTCGCGTGAGAAGTTCAGCAGCTGGCGATGGCTCGATGACGCGCAGAAGCGACCATTGAGCCCGCTGCACCAGATAGCGGCGGCAATGGAAGGCTTCGCCATTACGCCCCACGGCGAAGGCGATCCTCTGCATCTATCCCGGCGTGTACAACTGCACAGCTGCCACACGCCGTTGCGCGAGGTTGAAGCGCTGCAGCTCTGGCTGTTGCAACGCTTTCAGGAAGATTCATCGCTTCGGGCAAGCGACGTCCTGGTGATGGCCCCGGACATCAATCGCTACGCCCCCGCATTGCAAGCGGTCTTTCGCAAGGCCGGGTCCGCTTCGATGCCAATCAGCGTTGCCGACCGCACGGCTGCGCCGGAGCGCGAGGGCCTTGAACTGCTGCTGGCCGCCCTGCAACTGCCGGGCGAACGCTACCGCGCAGGACTGCTGACCGGCCTGCTGCAACATCCCTTGCTTGCGCAGCAGTTTGGCTATCGACCCGAGTTGGTCGATGAATATGTGGCCGCCGCGCATATTCGCTGGGGCGCAGACAGGAACTTTCGCCAGTCCCGGCGGCCGGCAAATCAGCATCCAGGCAGCTGGCGAGAAGGCCTTGATCGCTTGCTGCTGGCCTGGTCTACAGAGCAAGCCAGGGAAGGCAGTCCGCCGCTCAACACGGAAAACATCCGAGAACTTGCGGCCATGGCCGCAGCCGTCGATGCCATACTGGATTCCACCCGGGGCATGGAAGAATTGTTGTCCGCCGCAACATGGACCGAACGCCTCTTGCAGATGATCGAAGCGCTGCTGCCCGCTTATCCGCAGCGCCTGGCGATCGAACGGGCCATTACTCGATTCAAGACAATGGCGCTGCGTCTGCAGCCCTCGCTTCCGCTGTCCGTTGATTGCATTTCCGCATACTTACGGCGTTTCGCCGTCGAGAGTGCAGCCGGCAAGGGATTCATGTCAGGCGGCATTGCCGCCTGTACCATGATGCCCATGCGCAATGTACCTTTCAGGATTGTTTGTTTGCTTGGCATGGACGAAAGCTCCTTCCCCCGCGGGCGCCGAACCATTTCCTTTCATTTGCTGCAGCGCTATCCGAGAGCCGGCGATCCCTCGCGCCGCCTGGAGGATCGTCTGCTTTTTATGGAGGCGCTGCTGGCGGCCGGCGACTGGCTCTACCTCAGCTATTGTGGACAGGATGCCGCTGGCGCGAAGTTGCTGCGCGGACCTTCGACGCTGATCGATGAGCTTTCTACGGCACTGGGTGCGAACGATGGACAAACGTTGCTCGATCGTCAAACGCTGCATCCGCTTTACGCCTGGGACCGACGCTACTTCATCAGCGGACGATTGCCAGGCGATTCCTTGCTGCCGCGCGGGACCTCGCCGCGATTGCTGGAGGCGGCGCGCAGCGTCACAGTCGCCGGTCCGCGTCGCTCAGCTCAGATTGTCCCAGGCAATTCGGCGCGCAAGACAGGCGCTAACCTGGTCGGGCCGCTCAATCTGGGCCAGTTGCTCGATGCGCTGCGCAATCCGGCAGCTCGTTACCTGCGCAATATCGGACTGCGGCTCAGCCCCGCCGATCGCCTCAGCGAAAAGCCAGGGAGCTGCCGCGAGTGGGAACAACAAAACGAATCTCCCTGGCGCGCCGATCCGTTGCAGCAGTATGCGCTGCGCGGCAGCATTCTGCATTGGTTGATTTCCGGGAAAAGCGTCCAGGATGCAGTGGAGGATGCGCTGATCGATGCCGCCCTTCCTGCGGGATGGAGCGGTCGACAAATCGCGCAGCAACTCTGTGCCGAGGCGCAGCACTTGCTTGCGGCAGCGCCTTCCGGCATGCGCGCGACAGTTCTGAAACTTTCGAGACATATTGGCGATGCACTGCTGGAAGATGAGCTGCCAGTCCTGGAGGGCGACGGACGGCTGCTACTACTCAACCATGGCGCTATCAATGCGCGGCGAATTGTGGAGAGTTGCCTGATCTACAGCGCGGCGGGCTGCGAGGGCGATTCCTATTTTTTTTCGCGCGAGTCTGAGGCCTCCATGCTCCGCATTCGCGGCCAGGCCGGCGAAGACTTGCTGCGCTTTGCGGTGCAATTCTACCATGGACTCGAGCAGGAATTTTCGCCGCTGTTCTTGAAGAGCTCGTTGCGCTACTACCAGAGCATTCAAATGGAGGGCGCAGACCGGCGTAGCGCGCAGCAGAAGGCGCTGGCATGCTATCTTCCATCCTTTACAGGAGCTCCTGGCGAGGGTCAGACGCCCGAGCTGCGTTTGCTATTTCCGGACCTTGCGCCGCTGGCTGAATCGTCGCCCTGGTTGCCGCAATTTGAGGAGCTTGCTCTTCGATTCTGGTCGCTGCTCAGTCAAACAACAACGCTGCCGGAGCTATGGAAATGATCCCGGCGCTGGATCCCTCAAGTTGTCCGCTGGATGGACTGAATTTGATCGAGGCCTCCGCCGGCTGTGGCAAAACGCACGCTATCACGCGACTTTGGTTGCGCCTGCTTCTGGAAGCAAATTTGCGACCGGCGCAAATTTTGACGGTTACTTTCTCAGAAGCTGCCGCCGCCGAATTGCGCTCGCGATTGCATCGCACGTTGCGCGAGGCGCTTGAGGACGGCGCTGATAGCTCCGATTTGCAGACGGTAGTGCAAAAAGCCGTCCAGCAGCAGGGACGCGCAGCCGTTCGGCAAATTCTTCAGCGCGCGCAACATGAGTTCGAAGAGGCGGCTATCTACACCATCCACGCCTTTTGCGCAACAACACTGGAGCAAGAGGCCCTGGCCAGCGGGGCGCCAATTGAAGTGCGCGTTCAGCCCGATGAGAGCTCGCTGCTGGCGGAGGCGGCCTTTGAATTCTGGGATCGGTTGATGCATTCCAGGGCCGAACAGACTGCCGCAGCTGCGCTCCAGAATCTGCTTTCGCCGGAAATACTCTATGACCTGGCAATGCAATGGTCGCGGAGGCCTTCCCTCCAATTGTTTGGTTTGCGACCGGAGGCGCTCCAGCAAGAAGCAGCCACGCCGCAGGACGCCTTGCAAATCTACAGTTTGCAGCAACTGCAGCTGTGGCTGGATCAGGCGCCGCAGTACATCGCAGGCGCGGCGACGCGACGCGGCGAACAAACCTATCGCGATATGCTCGGTCGCCTGGCAGCAGCGCTGCGCGACGATCGCCGCGGGCCCGGGTTGCGCGAGGCGCTCTGGCTGCGCTATCCGGCGGCGCTGGTAGACGAATTTCAGGACACCGATCGCCTGCAGTGGGAGATTTTCGCGGCGCT
This sequence comes from Leptospirales bacterium, assembly GCA_019694655.1. Classification (NCBI taxonomy): domain Bacteria; kingdom Pseudomonadati; phylum Spirochaetota; class Leptospiria; order Leptospirales; species Leptospirales bacterium. Next base: position 403,382 of record JAIBBN010000001.1, on the reverse strand, counting down.
GGCGGAGCGCAGCACGCTGTTTCTGATTGGCGATCCGAAGCAATCCATCTATCGCTTTCGCAGCGCAGACTTGCCGACTTACTTTTTGGCTCGCGACCGGGCGCAGGCTGCCCAGCGACTCTACGGTCTCCATGCCAGTCGTCGCTTCAGCGAAGCAATGACCCGCGCCCTCAACGCGATCTTTGCCGAGCGTGACGGCGCGGCGCCGCCCTTTCTGCATGAGAAATTGCCATCGCCGCCGCTGCAATCTGCGCGACCGTCTTCGAGCACTGAGCCGGCAGCGGCGCTTCAGATTCAGCTGCTGTGGCCGCCGGATGGAATGGATGGGCAATGGAAAATTGCGGATCTGCGTCGCCGGGCAAGCGTCCTTGCGGTACAGGCTATCGCCGCTGAACTCAGCAATGGCCGGCCGCCGCATGAAATTGCAGTGCTGACACTCAAACATTCGGAAGCGGAAGAACTGGCCGCCGACCTGCGCTCAGCGGGCATCGCCGCCGCGTTGCGTCGTCGCCAGAGCGTATTTGGCGAGCCCGCGGCTCTGGAGCTGGCGGCGCTGATGCACGCGATGCTGGCGCCGGAACAAATCGGCCTGGCCCGCCGGGCTTTTGTCACTGCGCTCTGGGGACTGCGCTTCACCGACCTGGCGGATGAAGGCTTGATGGAGGAATGCCTCGCTCAGTTGCGCGCCCTGGAATCCTGCTGGCGCACGCGCGGCGCGCTGGCCTTTTCGATGGAGCTGCAGACCCTGCGCCAGATGCATCGCCGGCTGGCCGGCGACCGCGAGGGACTGCGCTGGATTGCGAACCTCGGCCACCTTTCCGAGCTGCTGGAGACGTCGCCCGCTCAAAATCCCCGCGAACAACTACGGTGGTTGGAAGCCAGGATTGCCGCCGGTCGTGATGAAGAAGACAGCGCCATTCGACAGGAAAGCGAAAGCCCCGCCGTTCAATTGCTGACAGTACACGCCAGCAAGGGTCTTGAATTTCCCTCGGTCTACATTCCGTTTTTCTATGGCCCAAGTGCAAGAAGGGATCGCCACTGGATTGTAGCTGACGACCTGCTGCCCGATCTCGCAACGGATCCAACCGCGCCGCAATCGTATTGCGCGCCAAGCTGGCTGAAGGATGCGCTCGATCGGCCGTGGGCCGATGCAGCGACTCTGAAGAGGGCGGAAGAAAGCGGCGCCCTGCAGGAACGTCAGGAACGTATTCGTCTGTACTACGTAGCGCTTACCAGGGCCCGGGAGCGACTGACGCTCTTTGTGGGCCCCGCTCGCGATGCATTGCACACGGCCCCGGCCCGCGGAAAAGCTGTGGCGCGCGACGCCGCCACACACTTGCTGTTCTGGCGGCCCCTGGCGCGCCCGCCGGCTGCCCGCGAGCAACTGGTCGACGCCCTGAACAATTTGCAGCAACTTTCCGACGGAGCGATCCAGATCCTGGATTCCCGCAATACGCAGAGCGCTCCGTCGCCATTTCCGATCTCCGCCGCCAGCAGCGTCGAAGAAGAATACGCCCTGGGCGCCACGCCGCAGGTATCCGTTGGATTGCGCTGGACCAGCTTTACCGCCGAGTACCACCGGGCGCAGCAGCAACAATCGATGTCTACCCTCAGCGACGACGCCCGCGACCTTGATCAATCGCCTTTGCCGCCGGCAGCTGAAGATCCGGCTGCCCTCGCTGCGACTCGCTTCAACATTGAACCTTCTGCTTCCGAAGCCGGGGCGGTTGGCCTGCATGGATTTCCCTCCGGCGCCAGCGCTGGCATATTCTTTCACAGCTGGTTAGAGTCCATACTGCAGCTCGAAGATCTCAGAGATACGCAGAAGCTTCTAGAAATCACGCAACGAGAGCTGGCATCCTACCGGCCATTGCATACGCACGACCTGATGCAACGCTGGCTGAAACCAATGCTGGCAATGCTGGAGGCCCTGTTGCGTCGCGAACTGGCGCCAGGCCTGCGCCTCCGGGATCTGCCGCGCCGCGACCGTAGCGCCGAAATGCGCTTTCAATTTGCCGATGCCGGCCAGCGCGACGTACAGTGGATTGGCGCCATTGACCTTACGCTGCGCTGCGGCCAGCGCTACTACCTGTTGGACTGGAAATCCAATCGATTGGGTCCAGACTTCGCCGCCTACAACGCCGACGCCCTGGATCGAGCCATGCAGGACGGCGGTTATCTGCAGCAAGCTCAGGTATATTGCGCCGCGCTGCGGCGTCTGCTGCGACAATCAATCGTCGACTATCAGGATGAGCGACACTTCGGCGGAGCGCTTTACGTTTTTCTGCGCGGCATCAACCCGGAAGCAGCCGACGACGATCGTAGCGGGCTGGTGGCGTATCGGCCGGACGCAAACGCTGCAGCGCCAGGCCTGCTGAGCGGGGAGACGCCATGAAGCCAGAAGCGCTTGCTGATCAAATGGCGTCGCTCTGCGCGCGTCTGCATCAGGAAAGCGTCGGCGATGCCGAAGGCGCTGCTTTCCTGATGGAAATTTGTGCGGAGCTTGGCCGGGCGATGGATCAGGGCAATGTCTGCCTGCCGATGGATCATGCCAGGCAATTGCGACTTTCGATGCTGGCCGCGTCTGCGGCCTGGGCGGAGGCGCCAGCGCTGGCAGAGCTGCAAAACGAACCATTGCCCGCTCCCTTGCTGTACTACCGGCAAATGCTCTATTTTCGCAGACATTTTCTTCAGGAACGAAGCGTTGCCCAGGCGCTGGCGCAACGGCTGCAACAAGCCACAGCGCCACATATTGCCGTGCTCCCGCCTGAACATGCTGGAGGAATTCAACTGAGCAGCGAACAGAATGCTGCGGTGCAACGTTCGCTTTCTTCTCCAATTCTGGCGGTAAGCGGCGGTCCGGGCGCCGGCAAGACGCGAACCGCAGCAGCAATTCTGGCAGCCAGAAAGCAGCGACAGCCGCAAGCGCGCTGTGCGCTACTTGCGCCCACCGGAAAGGCAGCGGCGCGCCTGAATGAATCGCTGGTCCCCTTTGTCGCCGTCGCACCTGCTTCGTCGCCCATTGCCCAGACCGTCCACCGTTTCCTCGGCGCGCGTCCGGATGGCAGCTTTCACTACAATGAGCAGCGAAAGGCGCCGATCGAACTCTGCTTGATTGACGAGGCATCGATGCTGGATCTGGAGATGCTGGCCGCCTTGCTGCGCGCCCTGCCCTCCAGCACGGCGCTGGCCTTCTTCGGCGACCGCGACCAACTGGCATCGGTGGAAGCGGGCGCCGCTTTTGCTGAACTCTGTCGCGCTCCGGCGATGCAGGGCGCTGTGGCCTTGCTATCGCAGAACTTTCGATTTTCTGATCAAAGTCAGATAGCGCAACTCTCCTCGCTGGTCCGCCAGGGCCAGCGCCAGCAGTGCCAGGCGCTGCTGCAGCGCTGCCTTGATTTGCCAGAAATGTTCGATGATTTGCTCTGTGCAGGCTCTGATAGCTCCGAATTGCGGCGCTGGATCGTCGATGGTTACGGACCTGCATTGAAGGCGACGTCTCCGGATGAGGCGCTGCAGACGCTGGATCAATTTCGACTGCTGGCCGTTACACGCAGCGGACCGGCCGGAGTGGACAATCTCAATCGCTTTGCCCTGGAAAGTTTGCGTCAGGCCGGTTACGCGCAAGCCCTTCCATCGCCGGCGTTCTCCGGTTGTCCGATCTTGATCCTGGAAAACAGTTATGAACTTGGCCTTTTTAACGGCGATAGCGGCGTTCTCTTTGCCGATTCGCAGGGGCGCATACGCGGATGGTTTCGACGCGGAACGGAACTGAAGAGCCTTCCGCTGCATATGCTTCCGCGCTTTGAAGCAGCCTTCGCTATCACCGTGCACAAGAGTCAGGGAAGCGAATATGAAACCGTGCTGATTGTAGCGCCGGATCGACCGGACTTGCCATTATTCACACGCGAGCTTTTCTATACTGGCCTGACTCGCGCCAGCCGACGGGCAATTCTGTTTGGCCCTATCTCAACCTTTGTCCAGTCTGTGGATCGCCAAACGGAACGGGCCTCCGGACTGGCCAGTATGCTTGCTGATCTGCTGGCGGATGGCCCCGCTGTGACGGCGCAGGCCAGCAAGGTCGGCCCTGGAAAAGCCAACAAAAAGGCCCGCAAGAGCAGAAGCTCCGGCGGGCCTCCCTGATGTGCAGCGCCAGCGAATCAGGCGCGCTCAATCATCATTGCGCCGGCCACGCCGCCGTGGGCGCAGGCGGTGATCAGCACGCGCTTCACGTCGGAATGCTCGTTCATTACCATGATGGCGTTGCCAATCAGGCGAATGCCGGTGGCCCCAAAAGGATGCCCCAGCGCTATAGACCCGCCGTAGGCATTGATCCGTCCGGCCTCGAACTTCTTCTCCCAGTCCAGTCCGGTGCGCTTCTTGATTTCTTCCAGCGCTCCAATTGCCGTCGCTGCAAAGGCCTCATGGATCTCTATCTGGTCGACCTGATCAATAGTGATGCCAAGATCTTCCAGCAGCGCCAGACTTGCCTCGGCCTGTCCGATACCCATCAGATTGGGATGCACGCCCTTCATACGAAAACCGGTGATATAGGCCTGCACCTTCAAGCCCAGCTCACGAGCCTTTTCTTCGGAAGAAATGATGGCGCCTGCAGCGCCATCGGAGCGCGCACAGGCGTTGAAGATAGTAACTGTCGGAGTCGTGGACTTCTGAAGAAAGTCCTTGTACTGCGTCTTGAACTGGTCAAACTTCATGACCGGGTTCTCGAAAAGCAGCATGGCTTTGTCCATGCGGCTGGGGTTTTCAACGATGCCCTTGCGCAACATCACGGCCTCGTCATCGACCATCTCGCTGCCTTCGTCGTCCTTTACTGGAACCAGAAAGGGCTTGTACTTGCCGGCCAGCGTTGCATCGTATGCGCGCTTGTAGCTGGTGTAAGCCAGTTTGTCGCTGATTTCGCGGCTGATGCCGTAGTTCTGAGCTACCACCTCGGCGGTTACAGCCATGCCGTAGCTGGTTTCTGAGTCGCCCAGACCCTCTTCCAGGCTGTCCATGATCTTAACATCGGCCGGCAGTTGATCTGGCAGCAGCTTCATCAACTTATCGATGCTGCCTGCCTTCTTATTGGCGCGGGCGTTCTTCACCACAAAGGGAATGTGCGTCTGCGACTCTTCGCCAAGCGTCAGGTATACTTTGCCCTCGCCCAGATTGATGCGGCGCGCAGCTTCCGCTACCGCTTCCATAGAGGAGACGCAGTTGTTGGCCAGCGTCAGCGCCGGGGTCTCGACCGGCACGCCAAGCTTGTTGGCAATGACGCGCGCTGGATTGGGCGCAAAAGGAAAGCCCTCTCCCACCAGCACCCCGTCCAGTTCGCTTAGTTTGAGTTTGGATTGATCGATGATGTCTTTAGCGACGATGAAACCCAGCTCATGCGACTGGTAGGGCGCAAGTCCCTTGGCAATCTGTGCAAACGGAGTCCGACGCAGAGTAGATACGGCGACACGATGAGGTAATTTCATACGCGGCCACAGTTTCGCCCGACGGAGCCCCGTCAAGCGCTCTGGCTGGCAGCCTCTTCGTAGCTGCAAGCGGCGCATGCGACGTAACGCCCGCGCTCGCGAGAGCTCTTTTCAAAAAGCAGCTTTCCACATTGCGGGCAGTTATGCTCCGCCGGCTTGTCCCAGGTGGAAAAATCGCATTCTGGATAGCGACTGCAGCCGAAGAAGGCCCGGCCGCGCTTGGTTGAGCGCTGGATGATCTGGCCATCGGCGCATTTTGGACAGGGACCGAGCGGGATGGGCTTGGCATTGCGGCACTCGGGGAATCCCGGGCAGGCAAGGAAGTAGCCCTTGCGCCCCAGCTTTTTTACCATATTGCGGCCGCACTTCTCGCAAACGTGATCCGTAGGTTCATCAAGCGCGTTTTTCATTTCGCCGATGGTTTCGTGGGCATTTTTCAAAACGCCGGCGAAGGGTCCGTAAAAGGAGCGCAACATCTCCACCCAGTCCAGGTCGTTGCGGGCGACGCGGTCCAGGTTGTCTTCCATTTGAGCTGTAAAACTGGTATTGATCAGATCGGGAAAATGATCGCCCATGATGCGATCAACCATACGCCCCAGCTCCGTTGGCTTGAGCGCCCGTTGCAGACGCGTCACATAGTAACGCTTGAGCAGAGTAGAGAGCGTGGGCGCATAGGTAGAGGGACGACCGACGCCGCACTCTTCCAGGGCCTTGACCATCGACGCATCCGTATAGCGAGGCGGCGGTTGCGTAAAGTGTTGCTCGGGTTCCAGCTTTTTTAGCTGCAGCGGATCATTCTCAGCAAGCGGCGGCAATAGCGCCTCTTTCTTCTTCTTGTCCGCCTTCTCCGACTTTTCGTCGCGTTCCCCCTCTTCTCCGCCGAAAACTCGAGCAAATCCAGGGAATTTTACGGTGCGGCCGGTGGCCCGAAAAATGGCGCGGCCGGCGGCAATATCCACTGAGGTGTGATCGGCGATTTCGTCGGACATTTGCGAGCTGACAAACTTCTGCCAGACCAGTTGATAGAGCTTCATCTGGTCACGACTCAGGAAAGGCGCAACTCGATCCGGCGTCCAGGCCGGATCGGTAGGCCGAATGGCCTCGTGAGCGTCCTGGGCCGATCGCGAGGTCTTGTAGACTCTGGGCTCTGCAGAGAGATACTCGCGGCCAAACTGCCCCGCAATGAACTCGCGAACGTGTTCGATGGCCTGCGGCGATACGCGCGTAGAGTCCGTGCGCATGTAGGTGATCAAACCGGTGGCGACTCCGCCCTCCAGTTCAATGCCCTCATAAAGTTGCTGCGCCACCATCATTGTCTTTTGCGAGGTAAAACCCAGCTTGTTTGCCGAATCCTGCTGCATCTTGGAGGTCGTATAGGGCGCCGTCGGTTGACGCTTTCGCTCTTTTACTGAAACGGAGCGTACGGCATAGGACGCATCCTGCAACTCATCGACTATTGCCTGCATCTCCGGGCCCGCGCCGATCGCCGCTTTCTTACCATCCAGGGAATGCAGGGCAGCTTTGAAGCTATCCTTGCCGTGCGCCAGGCGCGCCTCGAGAGTCCAGTATTCTTCCGGAGTAAAGCGATCGATTTCCGCCTCGCGGCTACAGATCAAACGCAGCGCCACGGATTGCACGCGTCCAGCAGAGAGACCGCGCTTGATTTTCTTCCACAACAGCGGCGAGATATTGTAGCCAACCAGTCGGTCGAGGATGCGACGGGCTTGCTGGGCATTGACCAGGTCCTGATTGATCTCGCGCGGCTTCTTGATTGCTTCTTCCAGAGCTGTCTTGGTTATCTCATTGAATTCAATGCGCTTGATATCGCCGTTCAATTTTCCAAGGGCTCGCGAAAGATGCCAGCTGATTGCTTCGCCCTCGCGATCAGGGTCTGCCGCCAGCAAGACGCGCTCCGCGCTACCGGCGAGCTTCTTCAGGCGGTTCAAGATACTGGCCCGACCGCGAACAGTAATGTATTCCGGCTGGAAGTCTTGATCTACATCGACAGCCATTCTGGACTTAGGCAGGTCGATGATGTGGCCCATGGAGGCCTCGATGATATAGTTCTTGCCCAGGTATTTGTGAATGGTCTTGGCCTTGGCTGGAGATTCCACAATCACCAATGTCCGCGCCCGCCCCTTCTTCGCGGCGCCGCCTTTGCGTTTCCGGCTGCTGGCCTTCTTCTTTGCTCCGCTGGCGCTCTGGCTCTTGCCGGGCGCTGTCTCCTGGGATTCTTCCATGCTTCTGTCCTGAGTTCCGGGCTGTTGATCCCCGTACTATGGAAGAAAAAATATCTGTCATTCCTTTTTCGACATAATGCGCGAGCTCGACGCTGCCGCTGCCACGCACAAGCGCCCGGTAGCAAGCCTGGATCACTGCCAGCGCAGGAAATGTCGGGCGCCCAGGGAGATTCCGTGGCGACGCTCGCGCCAGAACTGCAGCTGTTGTGGGCTGCGCGGCGCCAGCGGGTCCTCTGCTGACGAGGGGATTGTGTGCAGTTCGAGTCGCGCCGGCAGAAGAATGGGGGCGGCACCATCGGCCAGCCAGGCTCGCCCCCCATCGTTGCTGCCTGGAAAGAGATCGAAGGCCTGATGATCAAAGACCTGAACTGTGCGCCCCTCCTCCAGCGCAAAGCGTGCGCTGATCAGCGCGCCGCTGCCATGCGGCGCCTGGAATACATTCAGTTGTTCCACAAGTCCGGCAATGATTCGATTGCGACGCGGAAAATTTCCGGCAAAGGCGCGATCATCCGGCAAGAACTCGGACACAAAGAAAAAGTCGAGTTCCGCAGCATCAGCCGTCTTCGGAAGATCGAGATTACTCTGTGGGCCCGGATTCAGAATGCCCGCGCCCAGCACGGCCACGTTTGCGCGCCCGGCTGCAATAGCTGCAAGATGCGCCAGGCGATCCACGCCGCGTGCAAATCCAGAAACCAGGGCGACGCAGCCGGCGGTCGGCGCCTTGATCCATGCTGCAAGCGCTGCGTCCAGGAAGGGCGCCGGATTGCGCGTGCCGACTGCAGCGACAGCGTGATCCAGCGCCGACAAAAATCGCCGGCGAAGCTCTGGACGCGGACGACCGCCATCACGCACAAAAAAGGCCAGGGGAGGATCATAAATCTCGGCCAGCAGCGCCGGGTAGTCCAAATCGAAGAGCGTGAAAGAGGCAATGTCCAGCGGCAAAGCCGCACAACGACGAACACTGCGTTGCGCCAGGGCGGACGCTGACTGCAATTCTATCATGCTGAAGTTTTGCTCCAGAAACGCGCGCCGATTGCGTGGCGCCAGTGATCGCAGCGCTGCTGCATTCCCACTGGCAAACAAGTTTCGCCGGTAGGGCAAGGCGGCCAGGAACAGCGCTTGTTGCAGTCTTCGCTCAGGGCGCGGCATCAAAGGAACCGGTGCTACAGGCATCAGCGTTGTTCAGACATTGATCCAGCGCTTCCAGGTTTTGCTTTGCCTGCCGGTAATTGGGGACCGCATCCAGATCGCCGCTGATGGCCCCGCGGCGGCGCAACGATTCCAGCTGCTCCAGCACGGCCTGGTACTCCAGACGCGCCGAAGCCAGGTCTCCGCTTTCTACATAGAGATGACCGAGGGCAAAATGCGCCGGAATATGCGCCTCTTCGACAGCAGTAATGCCGCGCAATAGCTCGATGGCGCGAGCAACATCCCGCCGCGAGGCGTCGCCGGTTTTGCCAAAGAGCAAGGCCAGCTGATAGCGCGGTCGCGAGTCTTCGGGTCGCAAGGCCGCCATTCGTTCCAGAAGAAATACAGCGGTGTCGAAGCGGTTGGGTTCCCAGCCCATGGCGCGCGAGGCATTGGCAAAGGCCAGTCCTGCCTCCAGCAGCAGATCGGGATCTATGCTGTGTTTGCGCAGCGCCTCGCGAAAGTAGGGCAGCGCCTTTTCAAAGGAGACGCCTGGATCTTGCACGTCGCCCTCGTGTACTCCTCCGGCGGCCTGCATCATATAGGCCGCCGCCATGTCGTAGCGCGCACGTTGCATATGCGCTCTGGCCAGCTGCCAGGCGAGACGGCCCTGCAATCGCTCCTCGTTGGCCAGTTGATGGATCTTATCCTGCAGATCGAGCGCCCGCTCTCGGCTGAGCCTGAAATCTCGTTCCAGACGTTCCATCTCCGCCTGATCCGGCTTTTCCACGGGCTGACGATTCTTCTCGCCCAGCGAACGAATGGAATCGCTGAGCTTCTGGCAAGAAGGCAACAGCAAAGTGATGGTCGCTGCAAATAGCAAAATCGCACTTGGCCCGGAGCATGCTTTTGCCCAGGCTTGTGCGCTTATGGCCGACCACATCGAGGTCTTTGCCGCCGTTGAAGTTTCCTGTTTTGTTCGACCGTGGTCAGCACTGAGCATTGCATCACACCTCACGCTTGCAGACAGTATCTCATGGCTCTACGACAGCCAGGGACAGCCGTTATTTTCGCAAAATCCCGACGCCAGGGCATCCGCCAGCCAGAACGAACTGGATGGCGCAGTCGGAGCGCTGCTTGGCCGCTGGCTGCGCGGCGAGCAAGCCCTGGAACTGCTGCGTATTGCCGTTCTGCCGCGCCATCGTCGCCGGGGCCTGGCCCTTGTGATGCTGCGCGACTTTTGCCAGCGCCTGCCGCCGCTCCTGTTTCCGAAGCCAGACCAGGCCCTGCTTGAAGTCCAGGAAGAAAATCGGCCTGCCGTAACCCTCTACCAGCGGCTGGGATTTGAGTGTTACCGCCGACGCCGGGACTACTATGGCCGCGGCAAGGATGGCCTGGAAATGAAACTTGCACTTTCGTAGCGAAAGTGAGCCGGGGACGGCGCCGATAGATAGCTGAATCGCTTCTGAGGCGCACATGATCGAGTTTCTTGCACAGACCGCTCGCAACGATGCCCTGCTGACCGCCTGGCTGCTGGTTTTTGTGCGCTTTATGTTGATGGCGCTCTTTTTGCACTTCGCATTGCAGGCAATCCAGCGCTTTCCCGGTCTGTCGCGATTCAGCGGCAAGTGGTGGTTTGACCTGGGCATGCACCTGTTGAATCTGGCGCTGGCCGTTTTCTTGACCTTCAGCCTGCCTCCGCTGCGGCTTTTCGACGCCCTGCAGCTGCTTCCAGCGCGCAGCACAATGCTCTGGCCCGACATCCTGTTCTCGGCTCTGGCCCTGTCGCAAATCGGCCGCCTCTGGGTTTTCCTGATTCGCTATCTTGACCGTCGCTCCAGCTCCTGAACGCCTGCGGCGCGGCCGGGCAAGCCTCCTGTTGTGCGCCCGAAACGCCCTATTCAATGAAGATCGGCTCGCGCAGCAGACGAACGCCAAAGCGCTCCAGGACCCCTTCCTGTATTTCACGGGCCAGCGAGAGCAGCGCCGCAGAACCGCCGCCCCGATTGACCAGCGCCAGACTGTGCTTGCTGGAAACGCCTGCGCCGCCCTGCAAGTAGCCAGGCGCGAAACCGGCGCGCTCTACCAGCCATGCTGCAGAGGTCTTGATCCCCCCCTGCACTGTGTACTGCGGCGGCGACGGCAAGCCTTGATTCTCACAGCGCTGCTGCAAGCTGGCGAACTCCTCTTCGCTGAGCGTCGGGTTGACAAAAAAGCTGCCGGCGGAGCGCGAATCTGGATCGGTCGCATCGACTACCATGCCCTTGCTGCGACGCAATTCCAGCACCGCGCGACGGACCGCAGCCAGCTGAGCGTTCCCCGGCGGCATCGTGCGCCATTCCGGCGTACGCAGTGTGAGTCGCTGCTCCAGTTCGGCGTAGCGGATCAAGGTCGGCGTATCGGCGCGTAAGGCAAACTCGACGCTCAGCACCAGCCAGCCTTCGGCTGGCGCCTGCTTGAAATAGCTGCTGCGATATCCAAAAGCGCACTCGGCATTGCTGAAGCGGCGACGCTCCAGACTGTAGGCATTGATACACTCCACGCTCTGGATCGTCTCGCCCACTTCCTGCCCGTAAGCGCCGACATTCTGAATGGGCGTGGCCCCGACGCTGCCCGGAATGCCGGAGAGGCATTCGATCCCCTGAGCGCCATCTTCTATACTGCGCAGGACAAAGCGATCCCACTCAAAGCCTGAACTGACGCGGTACTGAACCGCGCCGCCGCGACGCTCCACCGCAATTCCGCCAATCGCATTCTTGACTGCAAGGCCGTCAAAGCCGCGGTCGGAGATGACAACATTGCTGCCGCCGCCCAGCAAGAAAAAGCGCAGCTTTTCGCGACGAGCGTAGAGCAAAGCCTGCTCCAGATCCTCGATCGATTCTACTACGCAAAAACAGCGCGCCGGACCGCCGGCGCCCAGCGTGGTCCATTCGGCAAGCGAGCGATTGTTTTCAATGAGCAGCGCCACGATAGTTTAATCCGGCAAAGTTTTCCCGCAAATCTCGTTCCAGAGTTGTTCCAGGGCGGCGGCGTCAAGCTCGGACCATTGCAGTCCGCGTGTTGCGGCCAGCTCGCGGACGGCCTGCAGGCGGTCTTGAAATTTGCGCGTGCTGCGATGCAATGCGAGTTCGGGATTTACCTTGAGTTTGCGCGCCAGATTGACGCAGGAGAAAATCAAGTCGCCGATTTCTTCCTCCAGGCGCGCGCCATCGGCCTGCATTTGGTCTTCAACCTCGGCGCATTCTTCGCGCACCTTGGCCAGAGGGCCGGCGGCGTCCGGCCAGTCGAAACCGATCTTTGCCGCTTTCTTTTGGGCCTCTTCAGCGCGCAGCAAAGCCGGCAGCCATTCCTGCAGGTCCTGCGGCCTGCCCCCTGGACCGCCCTTCTCTCCGGCCTTGATAGCATCCCAGTTGCTGAGAATTTCTTCGACGCCGCTGACCTGCACATCGCCAAATACATGCGGATGTCGACGGATCAGCTTTTGTGCGCATTCGGCGGCGGCCTGATCCAGGTCAAAGCGCTGCTCTTCTTCGGCCAGTTGCGCGTAGAAAAAGAGAATGAACAGCAGGTCGCCAAGCTCCTCGCGCAGATTCTCGTAGTCAGCGCCGTCCACTGCATGGATCAGTTCGTAGGCTTCTTCCAGCAAGAAGCGGCGCATGCTGCCGTAATCCTGAGCGCGATCCCAATCACAACCGCCTGGGGCGCGCAGCCTTGCCGTCACAGCGCGCAATTCTGCCAGACCTGCTCCGGGATTTTTCGTGGACATGCCCGGTCAGCTTTGGGAGTCGTAGGGCGTGTTCAATCACTTCCTGATTGGCGAACAGAGCTGGCGCATCGATCTACGGCGTCAGGCCGACGGCAGTTTCCGCTGCCGGCGCCAACCGGAAGGCGCCGCAGAGTCGCTGGAGTCCCGGCTCGAGTCTTTCGAACTCAGGGGCGCGGATGCGATTCGATTTCGCAACGGCGCTGGACTGGTCGATGCTCGCTTTGCCTGCGATGGCGAGGAGATCTATCTGCTGCTGGATGGACGCACCTTGCGACTGCGGCAGCGCGGGGTTGAGGCGCAAGATCAAGAGGCTGGCGGCCGAAGCCGCTACCAGGCGCCCATGCCCGGCAAGGTGCTTGCCGTGCAGGTAAGTGTCGGGCAGCGAGTAGAGCCTGAGCAGCCCTTACTGGTTATCGAGGCGATGAAAATGGAACAAACTCTGCGCGCTCGTCGTGCAGGCGTTGCTCTGGCCGTACATTGTGCTGTCGGAGATCTGGTTTCCGCCGAACAGATTCTGGTTGAGGTGGGGCCTGAGGAAGGCCCTTGATCAGGATTTACCCTTCAATTCGCGCAGGATTGCCTGACGACGCTCAAAGCGCTGCCTGGCGTTCAGCGAAAGCCATTCCCGCTTCAAGGCCTTGAGATTTCCGCCGCGGGCCAGAGAGTAGCGATTGAGCAGCTTGGCTGTCTTCTCGTTCATGGCGGGCAGATTTTTTCCGGGAGGGGCGCCGGTCAAGTGTTCGGCGCCAGAGGCCGGGCGACGCTTACGCCGCCCGACCCTTTCAGCTGCGTTTGATGGCCACGTAGGTGGTGTCGTCATTCAGGCCGCGCAGCAGGGAGAACCAGCGCAGCGCCCGACGCTGTCGGGAAAGAACCTGTCGGGCGTCGCCTTTGCTGCCGGCGTGCAGCGTATTCTTGATTCGTTCAATCCCGTAGTACTCATTGCTGAAGTTTTGCGCCTCATAGGCGCCGTCGGTAAAGAGCAGAATCACATCGCCTTTGTTGATATCAGTGCGACGACCGCTGTACATCCAGTTCTCATCGATACCCACGGGGATATTGCGCATGTCAATCTCCTCGATGCTGCGCTCGCGGTGGCGGTAGAAAAGCATTGGCGGCGTCCCCGCCGAGCTGAACTCGGCCGTGCCCGAGTGCATATCGACAATCAATACGGTAAATGTGGCAAACTGCTCCACTCCGAAGAAGGAGGCGGAGGCCTGATTGATTTTGCGCATGATGACAGAGGGTATCACGTTCTTCATACGCACCGACTGGCGCAGCAAGTTGCCAAGCAACAACGCCAACAGCCCTGCTTCGAGGCCTTTGCCGCTTACATCGCTCAGCGTAATTGCCAGGCGTCCTTCATCCAGCCAGAAATAGCCGTAAAAGTCGCCGCTGACCTTGAACCGCGGCAAGGTCTGCCCACAGATCGTGTAGGTTCGGTAGACCGTTTGCAGCGGCGAGTTCATCCCGAGGTCGCGCTGAATGATCTGGTAGAGCCTGCTTTCGTCCAGCAATCGCTCTTCCGCCAGAGCCCTTCCCGGCGCCATTGCTGCGGCAGTCATGCGGCGTTCAACGCGGGCCATCCCCGCGCCATCCAGCAGGCCATGGTCGCATAACAGCTGCAGAAGTTGATCTTCCATATAGATGAAGCCGATCCGAGGTCAGGACGCCAACGCAGCGTAACGCCGTCGCCCAACCTGCGATCCAATCACGGGTACCTTGAGTAGACGAAAATTACTCTGCCGGCATTGGCCGGGCAGCGGCATTCAGACAGGCAGCCAGAGCCTCGCGCAACTCTTGTTTACGCAGCGGCTTTTTCAGGACGCCAGCGACGTGCGCCGGATTCAGCCGCGACAGTCGTTCCTCAATGACATCGGCGGTAAAAATCAATATCGGCGTCTGGCGCAATGTTGGATCGGCGGCAAGGCGCTCCACAAACTGAAAGCCATCCATAACTGGCATGTGCAGATCCAGCAGAATCAACTGCGGCCGCATCCGCCGGGCTATTTCAATACCGTGCCAGCCGTTTTCCGCCTCGACGACCCGCAGTGCGTCATTCTTGAGGTAGTGCCGGATCAGCAGCCGATTGTCCTCGTTATCATCGATAACCAGCACAGTCTCATCCCTGAAGGCTCGCTGCATTGCCGCCGCGTCGGCCGGGGAATCGGCGGCGGACGCCCGGTCGCGCCCCTCAAGGCCCGGCAGCCAGAGCGTGAATTCGCTGCCCTGACCGGGCGTGCTGGAAAGATCAATGCGCCCCCCAAGCATGGCTGCCAGTCGACTGGAAATCGCCAGACCCAATCCGACGCCCTCGCGCACCATGTCCTCCGCCGGCCGGTGTTGGACAAAGGCGTCAAAAATGCTGGCCTGCTTATCTTGAGGAATGCCGGGGCCGCTATCGCTCACGCGAAAGCAAAAATCATAGCGTCCGGCCGCGGTCTTGCTGGCTGAGACCGATACGCTCACTCCGCCTTCATCGGTATATTTGACTGCATTGCCGATCAAGTTCAAGAGAACTTGCCGCAGGCGGTGCTCATCACTGTAAATCACCGGCGGCAGATCTTCCGCAATTTCCAGCTTCCAGTCCAGCTTCTTGCGCAGCAATGAATAGCGAACCATCGCTTCGATCTCGTCGAGGACATCGCGCCAGGCAAAATCGCGGCTGTGAATGGCCAGCTTGCCCGCTTCGATCTTGGAAAAGTCGAGTATATCGTTGAGCAAATCCAGCAGGGCCTTGCTGCTCTTGCGAATGGTGTCGAGGTACTCGCGGTGTTGCGGCGTTTCGATCTCCTCCTGTAAGATCTCGGCAAAGCCCAGGGTCGCGTTCAAGGGCGTGCGAATCTCATGACTCATCGCCGCCAGAAATTCGCTCTTGGCCAGATTGGCCGCCTGCGCTTCGCGAGTCATGCGACGCATTTCCTCGTAGCGTCGACGCTGGCGGATGATACTGCTGCGGACAAACAGGCCGATCGCCAGACCGGAGATCAGCAGCGGAATCCATAGCCAGTAGAGGTATGGCGAGAAGCGCGACCAACCACGACGTGGCGACGCCGCCAATTGCCATTCGCCTTCGGCCAGCAGCACCGGCAAAACGGCCGGCGAAGCCTGAAAGATTTCGGCCTGGCCCCAGAAGACCTCTCCCGCCGCCCCCAATCCATCCTTGCCGCGCAGGGCCAATTGTAAGTTGCGCTCCTCCATCAAACCGGCCGCCGAGAATAGCGAGTCCATATCAATGACCACGCTGATGAGGCCCCAGTAGCGTTGACGATTGGCGCCGACATAGACCGGCGTTCGAGAGACAAGTCCCCGTCCGCCCTGCACCAGATCTACCGGTCCCGCCACAACCGTACGGCGAATGGTCATCATGTGTTCGACGGCGGGCCATTGCGCCGAATTGTTACGATAGCGAAGACCAAGCGCCGCCTGGTTTCCGGGGAGCGGATAGATCATGCGCAGTACGTTATCCGGCGCCAGCCCAATGTTACGAATGTGCGCCCGACTGGCGACAAGTTCGGCGGCCAGAGACTCAAACTCCGATTGCTGCAGTTGTGGCTTTACGGCAACGATGGCGGCCAGTCCGCGCGTCAGATGCATGGTCTTGCTTAGCTCCAGCTCCAGCCGACCGCGCAACTGCGAAAGCTGATTGGCAACGCTCGCTCGTTCCTCGGCCACGTAGCGGTCGTTCTCAAAGCTGCTGAGCAATAGCCCCAATAGCAGCGACAGCGCCGCCGGCAGCAGCTGTCCGAACAACGAAGCATACTTCGATTCGCTCCAGTTGCGTTCGACGATAGCAGGGGCCTCGGCGTCTTTCATGGTCAGCCCCGGCCAGCAGGAAGGCCGGGTAGAGCGCTGTCCAGCCCCCGTCGCTGTGCGCCGAAAAAAAGCAAATCTGCTGGAAATGAGCCAGGGCGTTTACGCTTTTCTATTGTCTTTCTGGCAACGGACTTTGCACTGCGGACGTGCCCCCTTCTGTAGACCTCAGTCAGTCGATTCAGAGTTATCAGAAGAATCGCGATTTCAGTCGCAGCATTCTCATCTATCTGGCCGTGCTCTTCGCCGTGGAGGCGCCAGCCGGCCTGGTATTTGCCGGCTTCTTTCTGCAGCGCATTGAGACAGAGCGCAGTCAGGACTATCGCAGCGCGTGGGACAACTATGTACACCAGCGCCTTGCAATCCATCATAGCAAGCTAACCGGCTACGCCTGGTGGGATGAACCCTGGCGTCTGGCGCTGGCCGGCCGCCTCGCCGAGATGCGCGCGCTCTTTGAGGAAGACCTCACGCTCAGCAGTGAATTTGATTATTTTGCGGTTTACCTGGACCCCGGCGGTCCGGCTGTAGAGCTGCGCGGCAGCGACCGCCAGCAACTGCGATTGCCGGACCCGCTGGCGAGGCATCTATTTGCTACGCGAAGCATGCAGGCTGGCGACAGCCACCTGGTGGCGCAGTTAAGCGACGGCCGCTGGTACTTGCTTTCAGCCTCGGCGCTGTGTCGCATCAACGGCGCGCCGATGACGCCGGGCGTGGAGCTGGTGGCCTACGATCTGGAGCGATTCATGCGCAAGGCCGAAGAGGTCATACCGGTTACGCTGCGCCTTGGCAACCGACCAGATGGCGAGGAGACGGTGCTGGCGCTGCAGGGCCTGGCCTGGCCCGCTCAGGACTTGAAGGCGCTGGCCCGGCCGCGACAATCGGCCCTTTCCCTGACCTTGCCGCCGCTGCTGTTCATGCTCGGCGTGCAGGTCTTGATCAGTCTGGCGCTGTTTGCGGTTCTTGCGCCGCGCTACGGCCGACGCCACAGCCAGCGTTTGAGTGAAATGCTTGATGCCGCCAGAGCGTTGAATCTTGAACTGGCCAGAAGCAATGAGGAGCTCAATCAGGCGCGTCTCGCTGCGATCCACTCCGAAATCAAATACCGTCACCTGGTCGAAGACGCTCGCGAGCTAATCCTTTCGCTGACGCCTCAGGGCGACATCCTGAGCGTCAACATTGCAATTGAGGAGCTGCTGGGCTGCCGCCGCGATGATGTCCTGGGTCGCCCGCTGGCTGATCTGGTTCACCAGCGAGCCGCCAGCGCCGCGACCATTGGCGTCGAATTGCTGCGTGAGAAGCTGCGGGAGGCCTGCGGACCAGGCGGCGTATCGAGTTTCAGCGTGGCGCTGGCGACGCGTCATCAGGAGCCCGTGGAGCTGCAGTTTCGAGTCGAACGGATCGACGCTCAGCAGGACGGACCGCTGCTATTTGCTCGCGCTTCGACAATCCTCGAAGACAATCTGCTGCGCTACGTGCGGGCGGAGCGTAAGTACTATGAGTTTGGAAACTATCTGACTATTGGCGAACAAGTCGGCCAACGAATCACCGAGAACCTGCAGCACTACCTGGATGCGGATGAAACCAATGCGGTTCGCTTTGGCGTTCGCGAAATGATTCTGAACGCCATTGAACACGGCAATCTTGGCATCACCTTCCACGAAAAGAGCGAGGCAATTCGCGCCGGCGAGTACTTTCATTTTATGAACGAGCGCCAGCAGGATCAGCGTTTTCGGCAGCGTCGCGTGCGAGTCTACTACAGCCTTACGCAACGTCATGCAGCTTACATTATTGCCGACGAAGGCGCCGGCTTCGACCACCGTGCGGCGCTGCAGGCCGAACTGGATCTGCTGAACGCTGCAAGCCACAGCCATGGCCGCGGCATCGTCATGAGTCGGCAGGTATTTGATATCATGCGCTACAATGAACGCGGAAACAGGGTATTTTTGCTGAAACGCTTTGCCGCAGCAACTCCGGCCTGAGCCGGTCAGACGCAGTAAGGCTGCAAATTGAAGGGGGAAGGAATGTACGGAAGAAAAGGATTTGGCCTGCTGCCGGCCCTGATGGCAGGAGCAGCTGCTCTATGCTTTGCATTGCCTCTGGCAGCGCAGAGCGCTTTGCCAGAGACCGGCGCGGCGCTGCAGTCTCCGCCGCCTGGCGATGCTGCGGCGCATATCGACTCCGGTCGAACGGCGTGGATGCTGGTCTCTTCGGCTTTTGTGCTCTTGATGGCGCCGGGCCTGGCGCTCTTCTACGGCGGCATGGTGCGTCAAAAAAATATGCTGAACACCATTATCTTGAGCCTGGCCTGTATCGCGGTGATTGGCGTGGAGTGGGTGCTGGTCGGCTACAATATGGCCTTCGGCCAATCTCACGCCGGATTGCTGGGCTGGAGTTCCGGCGGCTTTGCCCTGGGCAACATTCCATGGGACCGCGTGCATCCCAGCGGCGTACCGGAGCTGCTGTTCGTTATGTTTCAGGGAAAGTTTGCCATCATTACGCCAGCGCTGATCACCGGAGCGATCGTGGAACGAGTGAAGTTCTCCGGTTTCATGGTCTTTGCATTGCTCTGGGCCATTCTGATCTACAATCCTCTGGCGCACATGGTATGGGCCAGCGACGGATGGCTGTTCAAGGCTGGCGTCCTGGACTTTGCCGGCGGCACTGTCGTTCATATCTCGGCCGGAATATCCGCGCTGGCGCTGGCGCTGGTTTTCTTGAAGAAGCGCATCGGCTATCCGGAGGACGCCATCCGACCCGGTTCGCTCTTCCAAACGCTGCTTGGCGCCGCCCTGCTCTGGGTTGGCTGGTTTGGCTTCAACGCGGGCAGCGCTATTGCATCGGCTGACGACTTCATGCTGCGCGCTGGACTTGCCTTCACCACCACGCAGGTTGCCGCGGCAATGGCCGCGTTGATCTGGATGGCCGCCGAATGGATGCATCGCGGAAAACCTACCGGTCTGGGCCTCGCCTCGGGCATGGTGGCCGGGCTGGTGGCCATCACGCCCGCGGCCGGACATGTCAGCGTTGCCAGTGCGATCTTGATCGGCGCCATTGCCGCCCTGATCTGCTATCTCTCCGTCTATTTGAAAAGCATACTTGGCTACGACGATTCACTGGACGTCTTTGGCGTGCATGGAATGGGCGGACTCACCGGCGCACTCTGCACCGGCTTGTTTGCCAGCGTTGGTACGGCGCACCTCGGACTTTTCACCGGCGGCGATGCCACGCAATTCCTGCTGCAATTGCAGGGCGCGGGCGTGGCGGTCCTCTTTTGCGCCGTTGGCACTCTGATTCTTGGCTTTCTGGTCGATCGAACCATCGGTCTGCGCGTCAGCAAGAAAGAGGAAACCCTTGGATTGGATCTGACCCAGCATGGCGAAGTCAGCTTCACCTTCCGCTGATCTTTGCCGGAGGAAGCGACTATGAAATTGATCATTGCTTTGATTCAACCGCATCGTCTGGAAGCGGTCAAACGAGAGTTGCAGAAACGAGAGATCCATCGGCTGACCGTGCTGGATGCCAGCGGCTATGGTCGTCAGAAGGGTCAGGTCAAGATTTTCCGCGGACAGGAACTTGACTCCACTCTAATAAACAAAATCGAGATCCAGATCGCAGTAAACGATAGCTTTGTGCAGACTGCCATCGACGGCATCATGGCCGGGGCGCGCGGCGATGATGGCGGCCAGGTGGGCGACGGAAAAATCTTCGTCGTTCCGCTGGAGCAGTGCATCCGGATCAGCGACGGCGTGGCCAGCCATGATGCAATCTAGCAGCAGCTGACGGGGCTATTCAAGCCTGGCTAGCCAGTTCGCGCAGCGGCGCCAGCCTCTGCGCGGCGAGCGCATCGCGGTAAAGCAGATTGAAGGTATCGAAGGGAATCATGCGGCCATCGGGCTGTATCATGTGCACGCAGGAGCGCTTGACGGCGCGCACATCGAAGCTGTGTGCATCCAGAAACTGCATGATGATGACGCGAAAGATATTCTTGTAGCTGAGTCCTGGGGCGCGAATCGCGGGCAAGCAGCAGAGCAGCTGGTTCAAATCGCCGGCGGCGCCTTCGGCGCTGGCGCCCAGACTGAATACGCGCCCGGCCAGCTCGCGCATTTCTTTCAGCGCATTTTCGCGCAACGCTTCATTCTGTTCAAAGACGATGGTGGCGCCGGCCTGAGCAAAAAGCGACCGGGGATCGGCAAAGCGTGAAAGCGGCAATAAATGCTGGTCCATCTTAAGCGCGTAGGCCATCGCCAGAGAATCGGGATTGCAAGGCGTAGGAATGAGGTCCGCGGGGCTGAAAATGGAAGACTGCTTCAGGATTTCCTGGCGTACTTCGGCGAGGGTCAGGCGTTGCGCTGCGCCATCAAGATCAGCCGGAACACGGCCGGCAAACTGAACCGGTTGAAACGTGACGCCGCGCACGCAGGGTTGCTGACGCGCAAATTCCAGGATCTCGCCAATCTGGTGCAAATTTACGCCGCGCTGCAGCGCAACGACCAGCGTTGTACTCAAATCGGCTTCATTCAGTCGATCGATGGCAGCGCGTCGCAGATCGGCGAGGTCCAGGCCCCGCAAGCGGCGCAGCGCGTCGCTCTCCAGCGAGTCAAATTGAAGATAGACTTCGAATCCAGGCTGAAATTCCGCCAGTTGCCGGGCAAAATCGCGACGCCGGGCGATGCGCAGGCCGTTGGTATTCAGCATCAAATGGCGGATGGAACGTCGCCTGGCGCGTCGCAGGATCTCAAAGAAATGCGGATGCATCGTCGGCTCGCCGCCGGAGATCTGCACAACATCAGCGCGGCCTTCGTTGGCTTCGATGCCATCAAGCATGGCGTCGATTTCAGCCAGGCTGCGATGCCTTCCGGCGCGCGGGCTGGAGGCGCTGTAGCAGAGCGGGCAACTGAGATTGCAGCGATCGGTGACCTCTAAGACTGTCAGACAGGAATGCTGTTCGTGGTCCGGACAGAGTCCGCAGTCATAGGGGCAGCCATAATGCGTGTTAGTATTGAATTGCAGCGGCGTTTCACCTGGCTTGCGAACATCACGGCACAATCGATAGTATTCGGCGTCCGTTGAGAGGAGGACGCGCTCCGGTCCGTGCTGTGGACAACGTTTGAGCATGAAGACGCCGCCCTCTTCGATAATGATTTTCGCATCGACCCGACGCAAGCAGCTGGCGCAGAGACTGAGCGTAAAATCGTAGTAGGTGTAACTGCGCGTCGGCATCCGTAGTTATTGATTGGAACTGATACTGTAGATGAGCAAGAACCCGGCCAGACCGCTTCCCGCGCAAACCGGCGCGCCAACGACCAGAATGATTGCTGCGCTGAGCAGATACATGGGACGCGTTTCGCCATCGGCGGCGCGTACGCTGCGCACATAGCGCAGCACATTCCAGATTGCCTGGCCCAGCGACGCAAGGGCCGGGGCCAGCGCCAGAAAGTAGACTGCTCCGACCATCGGGCCCTCGAAGATGCCGCCATCCTGCAGGAAGTGGGGATTGAGCGCCTGACCGATCGCATAGCCGCCGCCAAGCAGCACAAAGTGAAACAGCAACGGCCAGGAGAGCAGCAGTCCAAAGTTCCATAGGAGTATGCGCGCATTTTGCGAGCGCTTCTCCGCCGCAGCCGGAGGCAAAGCGGATGTCTTTGCGCTTTCAAATGGGTTCTGATCGCTCATCGATTCGCTCCGCCAACGGATCTACAACATGAGAAAATTCTGTAGCCAGACATCCTCAATCTGGCCGCGCTCAAGGATATGATTCAGGCTGGCTTTGATTTCGGTCTGCAACTCTAGACGCTGTTCGACGCCCTGGACCTGCTCCACTCGTTTACTGCTTATGATCAGCACAATGATGTTGCGCATCTGCGGGATGCGCCTTTGTAACTCGGCCTTGAATGCCGGCGCGTTGGGAGCATAGCCCAGCTGCACCTGGGTTTGAATGGCGTGGGCGCCGTCAGCCAGGGGAATGCGCAGCGTTTCGCCCAGCGGCAGACGATCCAGAGGAGGAGGAGGCGCTGGCTGGGACAGATCGTCGAGATGGGCATACTGTTGACGGCTGATCTGCAAAGCAGTCCAGTACGCCGCCAGCGGCCCAAACAGAAGCAAGGCTATCAAAGCCGCTGCGGCTATCGCCGCTATCAGCACCATGCGCCTCAGGTTCATCGGCGCCTAGCTGCATTGTCGGCGCTCTGAGCGTCAAGTGCAAGCGGACGGCCCTCAGCGGCCGCCGCTTACTGTTGCACGCAGATCAACTTCCGAGAAGTGGTACAGGCAACATTAGTATTGCTGTTCACACCTGAGGAGCCGTCACTCTGCCAGGTCTGGCCGTAGTAGGCCGGGAAGGGATTGGTTGGCCCGTTCTGGTAGGTCCAGCCAGCACAATTGTCGCGGTAGTCTGGATCGGAGACGTCAACCTTGGCCGGCGTCATCGTCTGCGTGGCGGCGGTCATGTTGACATTCATGCCAGTCCAGAATTGATCGGCAGCATTACCGGTAAAATCACGGCTCATTGGGAAGGGGATCAGTCCAGCTGAATTGGCGATGAACAAGTGCTGGTGCTCATCATCACAACTGGTTCCTGAGCCGGTGCATCGGTAGTAGTAATAGTTGGGCGTCAGCACCCAGCCTACCTGACCGGTGGCGTCCGTACCGGTGGTGGTGGCCATCCGTCGGTTGGTAGCGCTATCGCTGACAATCAGCGCCTTGTAGGTTCCAGCCGGAGCATACGCGGGCTTGTTGGTGGTGCAGTAGTTATCGGCCCCGCCAACGCCGGCGGCAGTCATCTCGCCCACAAAGGAAATGCCGGGCACAAAGACCGCCTTGCCTGGACTTTCGTTATCGGCATTGCTGATTGTCTGGTTAGACGGCGGATGTCCGCTGTAAGTCGAATCTGTCGTGGTCAAAGAAAGATTCACAGTAAAAGTCTGCGTGCCGTCGGCAAAGGCATCATCGGCGCCATGCACGGTGAAGGTCAGGCGATTGGGATCGCTGGCACAGGCCGCATTGCTGGGCGTACCGGCAGTGATCACCTGACCCGGCGTAAAGGTCACGTTGGCCGGCGATACCGAGCCGCACTCATCGCCGCTGCAGGCCGCATTGATCTGCACGTTGTCGGCGTTGGTAGCGCCCAGGCAGATGGAAATGGTAGCCGTGACCGTGTCGCTTTCGTTAGTGCTGCCGGAGACATCGATATAGTAGTACTGTTCGTTGTCGGTGGTCGTTGCAAAAACATCGAGCGGATCAAAACTGAGGCCGCCGCCGGAAAGTCCAGTGGTCACTGTCCAGTTTACCGGGCCATCAAGCAGCGTATCGTCAACGTGCGTGAGGGCGATGCGGTTGGCGTTGGCGCCCATCGTATTGTAGTTCGAGCTATCAATCGTCACGCTGGCCGGAACAGTACCCTCGGTGGTATCTGTGCTGCTCAGCGGCACAGTAACTGCCGATCCCGGACTGGCCTGTGTAATCAGCCAGATATAGTTGGTCGCTGAAGGCTCAGCTCCGCTCAGCCGCTCGCCAGCCGTGCCCATCGGCGAACCGGAGAAGTTACAGGGCTGAATCAGGTTAGCCACGTCATTGTCGCAGGAGCGTATGCGGAAAGAGGGCCGCGCCTCTACCGTGTAGGTGGGATCGGTGGTGGTCACGGTGAAACTGACGTCATAGTCCTGATTACCGCCGTTGGCGCTGTCCGACTTGCCGTTGACCAACACCCACTGGTCGACATTCCAGTTCGAGGGCGTAAAGGTCAGCGTCGGCGTTTGAATGGTGCTGACGCTTGCCTTCGAGGTGGCAAAGTTCAGCGTCACGTTGGACGATGGCTTGCTGCGCAACTTGATACGGAAGCTGCTGTAGTTGGTTCCAAAGTTATTCTGCTCGTCGGTGGCAAAGCCGGTGACGCTGCCCGTGGCATTGCCGGTGCTTGTATCCCACAGCGTGTAGGTGTAGCCGGGGACGCTCTTGTCATTATTGATTACTACCACATTGCGCGGCTTGATGCCGTTGTACTGGGAGTCGGCGCTGCTGGTCGTTTGTACTTCAACTGTATAGGTTTTGGTGCCGTCCACCTCCAGGTCATCCGCGGAATTGATGGTTACGGCTTGTGGCGTTGCAAAATTGGCATTGGTGAAGGTCAGGGACGCTGGACCCGCTGTTCCCTCGCGATGGCCGGCATTGGTAGCATCGTAGATATCGTTGATCGGAATGGTTACATTGGATGTGGGCGCCGTGCGCAGCCGCACCGAAAAGCTGGCGTTAGAAAAGCCAGTTCCGCCCGGTTCTTCCATGATGCGTGAAATGTTGGAAACGCGGACGCCGGGGCCCTCGTCGTCTTCCATCGAAATATTCACATCACAGGGATTTTTGCCGGTATAGACGGCATTGTCATCGCCGCTGGTGATCGCCCCCAGCGAGACAACCAGCGCCGACTCTACCGGATTGCGAATGCCGTCGTCCACGCGTGTAACGCGAAAACACTGCCGCGCAGCCGTGCCGTGGCCAGTCACGCCGTCGCCGGTGAAACTCAAAGAGGCGGGCAGCGGATTGGAGGCAACGGGAAAGGTTGAGGCAATACTTGTTCGGCCGGCCAGGCTGCCATTGGTGCTGATTGGAACAGTCACCGTGCCGGTGAAGGCCAGCATCGGATAAATACAAAATTCGGAGGAGCGCAGGCCCCAGGCCACGCCGCCGTCGGTATCGGCGTCAGTAAAGTAGGGATCAACCGTATTGTAGGAGCGATTGACGTCGCCGTCCTCAATTAAATCAACCATCGTCGGCGTAACGGCAATCTCCGAGGCGCAACTGACGGCAGGCGAGATGTTGTCGGTAATGGTGGCGCCAAAAAGCAAGCGATCGGCGCCGCCCTCAGGCGAGCTGCAAGCGACCAGGGCGCCCACAGCGAGGCTCGTTACAGCAAATACAATGCTCTTGCGCTGCCTGCTCCTGGCAGCTCCTTCCCACAGCTCAAACATCAACACTCCCCGGCGCCGGAACGCGGATCTCTGCAGTCATAAGACGCAAGCGCCCTCCGCGCCATGAAGCAGTTTGCAAAGTGAAAAGGTTAGTTTTGGGTTAATTTACCAGTTGGCGGCTGCAAACTTCGAGCAAGCCAGAAGCCAGAATAGTAAAGCAGCCCGGCCAGCGACGCCCATTGAATGGCGCTCAGACCCAGAGCAAGCTCATAACGCGGCTTCAAGAAATCGATCAGCAATCGAAAGCTGAGATAGGCGAACAGAAAGTACTGGAAGCGACGGCCAGCAGGCCAGGCGTCGGCGATGTTGCCGATCGATGGATGCTCCAGAGCAACAAAGCACAGCCAGAGCGCGGCCAAAAACAGGATTTCATAAAGCGCCGCCGGATGACGGCGCAGGCCGTCGCCTTGATCAAGGCCAAAGATCGAATCGGTTGGCAGGCCAGTTGTGGCATCGCTTACGCCAGTCAGAAAGCATCCCACGCGACCGATGGCTATCGCCGCTATCAGCGGCCGCACGTAGATATCTCCAGTTGAACGCCGCTCGCCAATCCAGCGCTTGCAGAGTTCGACGCCGATCCAGCCCCCCAGCAATCCGCCGACGATGGTCTTGGTGGAGTACAACAGCCACAGCGAATGCCAGGAAAAAGAGAACCAATCCAGATGCTCAAGCGCCGCCAGCAGGCGCGAACCCAGTAGTGCGCCCGATGCGGCGCCCACCAGAGTCCAGAGCCGCACCTGCGGATCAACCGCATCCACAGTCTTACGACGCAGGCTCAGGTAGTAGCGAAAGCCCAGCAGATAGGCCAGCATCTCAAAGAGGAAGTGCGGATGAACGCGCAACGGGCCCAGGCCCAGCATCACCGGAAAATGAGCTACGCTTTGCTCCATCTGGCCTCCGCCTGGCAACAGGCTAAGGCCACATGCCCTGCGCAATCCGATTGACGGCTCCCGACTGGCAGCGCCTGATTCTCCGATGCGCTCCTGGCGATTTCATCTGGAGAGTTTCCCGCTGCCGCCGCGCGTTCTCTTCAACTATGTAATTGAGGCGTGGCGTATCTTGCTGGGCAACTCTGGCTACGCCCTGAGCGCCGCGGCGGCCATGGGTCTCGTGGTAGCAGGCGCCTATTTTCTGAGCCTGCAGGCAACTCTGCAACTGGCGTACGAACGCTATTCGCAGGAGGTGCTCTTGACCCTGCTGGCGCTGCCGGTAACGGCGCTGGCCCTTGGCCTTCTGGCGCGGATGTTTCTTCAGCTGGCGCGGCACGAACGCTTTCGGCTGCGTCTGACGATCTTCGGCTGGCGCGCCTATCTCTGGCTGCTGCTATGGGTCTTCTGCTACTACCTTACCTACCTCACATTGTTTCAGGCGGCATTGGACTGGGAGGATCTGCCAGCGCTCAAGGGCGCGATTATGCAGCTGCGCCTGGCCCTGGGTTTTGCGCTTTTTCTGTGGCTGCTGGCGCGGATGGTATTTGCGCCGGCTTATATTCTGGAAGAACGCCTCAACCTTCGCGCTGCACTGAAACAATCCTACTTGCTGACCAGCGGGCGAACGCTGAAGACCCTGGCCTTCATCTTGATGGGCATGGCGGCGCTGGGACTGGGCTGGCTACCGCTGGCAACAGTGCTCTGGCTGGATCCCTTTTCGCTGGACCAGGTCTTTCTAACCGCGACGCTCTATCTGGGCTTTGTCTGGAGCGTGGTAGCTGGCGCTGTGGGCGGAACCCTCTGGGCCCTTTGCTTTGAAATCTATCGCGGCGAACGTGCTGACCTTGCGCGCCGCGTAGAACAGGACGGCAAGGAACTGGTGCGCAGCGTGGAAAGGAAAATCGAAAAAGCTCGCGCGCCGAGCCCGCGTAAGAAGAAGCCCGCTTGAGGCGCAGCTTCAGCCTGAATCGCGCTCTGGAATGAGTTTGCGATATTGCTCATAGCGGTCGAGAATCTCGCGTACGTAGTTGTAGGGCTCCTCGCCGCGGCAGTAGCCGCTGCGCAGACCGTAACTGTTGTAGTAGGCCGGATCGGCCAGACGCAGCATCATTTCGTCTACATGATGTTCCCAGCGATTGGGATCGCGACCAAACTGTCGCGCCAGCAACTGTGCGTCTTCCACGTGGCCGGCCCCGGCATTGTAGGAGGCGAGAACAAACTTCAATCGTTCCTTTTTCTCGGGAATGAATTCAAAGCGCTGCTCCAGAACTCTGAGAAAACGGGCGCCGCCGCGCAGATTCTGCTCCGGGTCAGCGAGGTTGGAGACGCCATGGGCGCGCGCCGTGGCCGGCATCAGTTGCATCAAACCGGAGGCGCCAGCCCAGGAGCGGGCGTTTGGATTGAAGCGCGATTCCTGGTAGACCAGCGCCGCCAGCAAGCGCCAGTCCCAGTGCAGGTCGGCGGCCACCGCCTTGATGCGATCATCAAAAATCGAGAGCTTGCCTCCCGAGGTCGACGAGTACTCGCTATCAACACGTTCGGCAAAAAAGCGAGGATTGCGGTAGTAACGCGCATAGAGCGAAGCGAGCCGCCCGTCGCCCTTGATCTTCTTGATCCATTCATTCACGCGAGCCTGCAGCGCCGGACTGCTACGCGGAGTAATCCAGGCGATGCGCTGGGGAAAGCTGATGGCCGTGGCGACGTCGATGTTGCTGTAGTAGGCGCGATTGATCAGCGCTGTCGGTTCATCGGCTACGGTTAGCTCGATTTCGCCCTTGTGGACGCGACGAATCAACTCCTCCGTTGATACGGTGCCTTCGACGTATGCCAGATGAATATCGCCGCCGATTTCGTCGCTCAAGTGTCGCAGACGCGATTCGAACTCCGAACGGCGGCGCACATGAACGGTACGCCCAATCAGATCCACTGCCTCGCCAACATGCATCGGCGCAAGCGGCGGGGCGCTGCCAAAGATTCCAAGGCCGAGGGGCGGCAAGCCGACAATTCCGCCTACGGCAGCGGGCGACTGCGCAGCGCCCGTGGCCGGCGGCGGCGCCGCTGGGCCAGCGCTACTGCGTTGCACCAGCACCTGACGCGTGGTCAGGAGATGTTCAGTAAACTGCACCTGACGGGCGCGGCCCCGCGTCTCGGCAATATTGGCGGCGACCAGATCGCCGCGACCGCTGTTCAACATGTAGACAATGTTTTCTACATCGTCTGTAACGATCAGCTCCAGTTTGACGCCCAGTTCATCGGCCAGCATGCGCAGCAGTTCGTATTCATAGCCCAGCGGTTCGCCGCGATAGATAAAATAGCTGTTGGCGCTGTAGGCAGTGATTACTCGCAAGGCGCCGCGCTTCTTGATCTGATCCAGATCGGCGCTGGTGTAGCGTTCCCAGACGGCCAGACAGTTCGATAGCAAGCAGGCAACAATCAGGATTGGCGCAAGGCGACGTGCGGCAGCTATCATGCTCTGAATGAGCCCTGGCAGGAGGGCAATGCAAGACGCTTTTGTGCTACAATGCGCTACTTTTCGCGCAATACTTCGGCGCCGCTCCAGTCCTCTGGCGGCGGTTGCTCTTTGTAAAGGCGGCAGCGTTCAATGTATTGATCGATCAATGGCTCCGGCAGTGAGCGTCCGGCGGCTTCAAAGAGCGGCAAGGCGGCCTTGAATTCCCGACCAACGTAGAGTGGAAATGCCTGCGAGAAGTTATCGCCGCTCTGCACTTTGCGTTGCGCCTGCTCCGGATCATCGGCGTCAAAGACCTCATAGATTTCCACCGGTCGTGTCTTGCCTTTGACCGTAACAACGCCCAGCGGTCGCATCTGCCAGGCGCCGGGCGCGGACAAATTCTGGACCGTGGAAGCGGAAACCAGCAGCGGCAAGCCAAAGCGCCCCGTCAGGCTTTCCAGTCGCGAAGCCAGGTTGACCGTGTCGCCGATCGCCGTAGTATCCAGACGTTCCAATCCGCCTACCGTCCCAAGAATCACCGGTCCGTTGCTGATGCCAATGCCCACTTCAATGGGCAGCTCGCCGCTTCGACTTCGCAATGCATTGAACTGCAACAAGGCCCGCCGCATTGCCACCGCCGAGGCGACGGCGCGATCGGCGGGGCTCTGGCCGCCGCCGCCCTCCACAAACAGGGCCATGATTGCATCGCCGATGAATTTGTCGATGAAGCCGCCATGGGACTCGACAATCGGCGCCATGCGCGCCAGATAGGCGTTGATCAGTTCAATGTTTTCTCTGGGACTGAGCTTTTCGCTGATGCTGGTAAAGGAGCGCACATCTGAAAACAGAACGGCCACATCGGCCTCGCGCGTATCGCCCAGCTGGATATCCAGAGCGCTGCGCCGGCCAAGAACGCGCACAAAGTCGGCGGGTACAAAGCGATAGAAAGAACGGTTCTGAGCGCGCAGCTTGTCAGCCAGATGACGCTGCCGGTCCAGCGATTCAGCGCGCTCATTGACTGTAGCCGAAACCAGCAAGGTCATCACGGTCAACGAACTGAGGTAGAGTTCCAGCAGCAGCAACGAGGTATTCAAGCTGAGCGTCTCGCCATCAATGCGCACAAAGGGACCGTAGCCGTTAACAGTATAAAAGGCCGCTACGCCGGAAAGCAGGATGGTCGCCGCCGTCGCGCCATGCAGGCGGAAGCGGAAGGTAGCCCAGAGAATCAAGGGAATGGGCAAATACGAAAGTTGGTATCGATCAACAAATACAAAAATGCTCAGGGCCAGCAAGGCCGCAAGTAACACCAGCGCTTCCACGGCCTGTGCCAGACGGCCGCGCAAATTCGGTGCAAGCTCCGGCCGACGGCTGAAGGCGTAGAGGAAGGGGGCCACAATCACCAGCCCCTGCATTTCGCCGGTCCACCAGGTAAGCGCGACGCCCCAGAATTTCTGGGCATCGACGAATCCAAAAAGGTACAGCGAGCCAACGCCCACCAGAGCGCTGAGCGCGGCGCCGGGCATAGTACCGATGGTTATAAACCCGATGACATGACGACGACGCCGAAATGGGTTCTTCGTTCCCAGCAGTCGCCGGACCATCAAAGCCGCCAGGGCGACGCTTCCGGTATTTCCGGCGCCAATCAAAAGCGCCGTCGGCAGATGGGGATTGTTCAGGTAGTTGGCCAGAATGGCGCCGAGCGCCACGCCGACAAGGGCGCGCGGGCCGCGCAGCAGGACGATGGCCAGGGCAATGCCCTCCGGCGGCCAGACCGGCGAAACCTGCGAATTCAGGAAGGCGAGCCTGAAGCCTATCTGGGCGCCGCCAATGTAGGCGGCGGCGATCAACAGCCATTCCAGAATTCGCCAGGCCAGGGCGCTGCCTTTTGGCTTGCCAGCAGTCACAACTCAAGGCCGCTCGCGCAAGCATGGATGCAAGTTAAAATTACAACCAATGTTCGCCCGCAGAGCGCCGAAAACTGCTCAAGCCGAGGGTTGCAGTACAAAGCGAATCGGATTGCCTACTTTTCCCTCGAGGTGTTCCAGGCAGAGTTGCGCATCTTCCAGCGGATGCAGAGCTGTTATGGAGCGCGACAGATCCAGCTGTCCGCGCTCTACCAGATGGATCAGCTCCGGCAGGGCCCGCGCATCGGAGCCGTAGGAGCCACAAATCTGAATCATCTTGAAGGTGAGCGAGGCCGGAACGCCAATGTGCAACTGACCGCGTCCGATTCCGACCATGACCATTCGCCCGCCGGAATTCATGGATCGAACACAATCTTCTATATTTTTATAGTATCCAGAAAAATCCGCGATGACGTCAACGCCGCCCATTTGCTTCAGGATCTTACCGGCATTGATTTTGCTATTCAGGTCTATCGTTTCATGAGCGCCGGCATCGCGGGCATTTTGTAGAGCGCCAGCGTCCACATCAAGGGCAATGACGCGGGCCTCCAGAGCGCGGGCAATGAGCACGCCATGAATGCCCAGTCCGCCACAGCCAAAGATGGCCGCCGTCTCTCCCGCCTGCAGTGCGCCGGCATATTTCAGCGCGTGGTAAGGCGTGGAGACGGCGTCCGCCAGGATGGCGGCCTGTGCAAAAGGAAGCGAATCGGGAAATGGAACCAGCGAAGTTTCCGGAACGACGACCTCCTCCGCATAGGCGCCGTCAGCGTCAAAGCCAAGCACGCCTACCTGTGCGCAGAGATTGTAGCGGCCGGCCAGGCATGCCTTGCAGCTGCCACAGCTGGTCCCCGCAGCAATGACGACGCGCTGTCCTGCCTTGAATCGATTCGCGCCTTCGCCAGTTTCGAGAACAATTCCGGAGGATTCATGGCCGGGAATACGCGGATAGGAACTGGCATTCATGGTCTGGTGCAATACCAGATGGACATCGGAGCCGCAAACGCCGCAGGCCTTGACCTGCACGCGCACCTGCCCGGGCCCAGGACTCCGCGGCGCAATGTCCTCTATGCGCAGCTTTCGTTCGCCCTTGTAGAGTAGCGCCGCTTTCATAACAGGAATGAGCTATTGCAAGCGCACATTTCAAGCAAAAATCGAGCAGAGCCGCCGCGTCAAGGGCCGGTCGGCTGGCGCTCCTCCGGACGCGTCGATTGTTGTCGCGCCTCAAGCATTTGGCGTAGCCGATCGATCACGCGACCATTGATGGCGCTGTCGCTGAAATCGCCTTGCTCATTTTGAACGCCGGCCGGCATCCCGGTAAGTAGTTCGATGGCCTCGTCGACATGACTGACAGCGTAGACCTGAAACCGTCCCTCGGCAGCCGCCTCCCGCAGATCGCTGCGCAGCATCAATTGTTGCACGTTGCTGGACGGTATCAGCACGCCTTGATCTCCGGTCAATCCCCGGCGCAGGCAAACGTCGAAAAAGCCTTCGATCTTTTCATTCACCGCGCCAATGGCCTGCACACTTCCGTACTGATCTACGGAACCGGTCACCGCAAAACGCTGCTGAATTGCGACGCCGGAAAGCGCGGACAGCAGGGCGCACAACTCAGCCAGCGAAGCGCTATCGCCCTCCACCGGCCCATAGGACTGCTCGAAGACCAGACTGGCGCTCAGCGCAAGCGGCTGAGCCGGCGAGTATCGGGCGCCCAGAAAGGAACTGAGTATCAGCACGCCTTTGGAATGCAGCGCGCCGCCCAACTCCGTCTCACGCTCGATGTCAACGACGCCTCCCTCGCCTACCCTTGCCGTCGCTGTGATCCGCACGGGATGCGCGCTGAGCATCTCGCCGACGCTGAGCACGGCCAGACCATTGACCTGACCGATCTGAGCCCCCTCCGTTTCAATGCGTACGATCCCTCTGGAGATCAGTTCTTGCATGCGCTGCGGGATACGTTCATTGCGCCTGCGCTGCGCCTGTAAGGCCTGGTCCACATGTTGAACAAGCGTCATGGTTTGGCCGTCGGCCGTCGCAAGATGCTCGGCCTCCGCCATCAAATCGGAAATCCAGCGCGTCTGGAGCGAAAGCCGGTCAGCGCCTCCAGCGCGCCGGGCGCCGTGTTCAATCAAACGGGTCACAGCGCTGCGATGCAGCGGAAGCAACTCCTGGCGCGCCGCCAGAGTCGCGACCATTCTTGCAAAAAGTTTTTCGTTTTCCGGTGTGCGCGGCATGTCGGCTTCGAAGTCCGCCGCCACCTTGAATAGCTCATCAAACTCTGGATCCGCCTCGCGAAGCAGATAGTAGAGCGTCCGATTGCCAATCAGTATGACCTTGAGTTTCAGCGGGATCGGCAGCGGCTCGATCGGCAAGGAGGCGCCCAGACCGAGCGCCTGATTTTCCGACTCAATCCTGATCTGGCCCGACTTCAATGCACGCTTCAATGCATCCCAGGAGAACGGCTGCGCAAGAACCCTGGCCGCGTCCAGAATCAGATAACCGCCGTTGGCGCGATGCAGAGCGCCGGCGCGGATAAAGGAATAGCCAGTAACGGAGGCGCCAAATTGAATGATATGTTCCAATCTACCAACCAGATTGGAAAATCCAGGATTGTCTTCGAAGACCACCGGCGGCCCGCTCTCGCCATCGCGATCGACGATCAGGTTGGCCTGATAGCGATCGCCCGTAACGCGTCCGCTCAGCAGCAGCGCCGCCAGATCCGCCTCGCTGCGCGGACCTTCGCGACCGCGCAGTTCCTCGCCGGATTCGACGACATCGCTCATTACTTCATTCAAATAGGAGATTATCGTAGGGAGTTCAGCATATTTCTCTTTTAAGGCATCCACCAGGTGGGCGACCGCAAGTTGCAGCGCCTCGCGTCCCGCCTCGCGGACTCGCTGCTGCATTTCGCTTTGCCAGCGCGGAAACTGGCGCAACAGCGCCTGCAGACGATCGCGAAATCCTTCGATGAGCTTGCCAATGCGTTCCCGCTCCTCCTCGGATAGGCTGGCAAGATCGCCGGGGTCCATCGGTTCCTCGCCTTTCATTGGCGTGAAAATGAAACCCTGAGGAGTGCGTAGCAAAGCGACGCCCTGTTCGGCGGCGGTGCGACCGAGTTCGCGCAAGGCCGCTTCTTCGCGGTCCTTGTATTCGCGTTGAATGGCCTCGATGTGCATGGTGTAGCGCTCGCTTTCAAAGCCCGCGTTGACCGAAGCGTTTAGCTCGGTCACGAACCGGCGCAAGTCTGCGCGGAACTGCGCCCCGCGGCCGGCTGGCAGTGAAATGGCCAGCGGCCTGCCGGGATCGCCGAAATTGTTCACATAAACCCAGTCCTCCGGCTGAGCGCCCTGGCCGGCGCGCGATTCCAGCAGCATGCGCACTGCAGTATGCCGACCGCTGCCGGCGTCCCCCAGTACGTAGAGGTTGTAGCCCGGCCGGTCGATTCCCAGGGCGAAGCGAATTGCCTCCTGGGCGCGTTCCTGGCCAAAGCCGTCGGGCAAGCCTTCGACGAGCTCGGTGGTTTCGAAACCAACAAGCTGGGGGTCGGCGGCGCGAAACAGCTGGTCGGCGCTAAGCGGACGAAAGTCATTCATGAGCTGGCGCGGATGCCCCGGCGGCAAGCGGAGACAGGGTCGGCCGCACTGTCAAGGCGAGCCTGCTGGCGCCGTCGGGCGACGGATGACGTCAGAATATCCTTGAGTTCTGTAACGCAACTGACATTCAGGGCCCCATGTTCAAGAAGATTGCCAAATGGTTCCTGATTGTAATCGGCGCACTGAGCGCCGCCTTCCTGGCCTTTGTCTACCTGGCCAACTATCATCCAGCGGAAATAGAGCAGGAACAGGTGGTCTGTCCGGCAAGCGCCCCGGAGCTAAAGCCAGGCCAACGGCTGAAGATACTGAACTGGAATGTACAGTACATGGCCGGCAAAAACTATGTTTTCTATTATGATGTCCTTGATGGATCGGGCAAGGACGAACGGCCATCGTCCGCTGATATCGCCATTACGCTGGATGAGGTCGCTCGCGTAATTGTAGCCGAAAACCCGGATATTCTGAATATCCAGGAACTGGACGACGGATCAAAACGCACCGACTATCAGGATCAGCTGAAGTTGTTGCTGGCGAGGCTGCCGGCGGATTACGCCTGCTATACGGACGCCTTCTATCACAAGTCCTCCTTTATTCCGCATCCGCGCATCATGGGCGCTGTTGGAATGAAGCTGGCGACGATATCTCGCTATCGCATTAGCAGCGCGAGCCGTCATCAGCTGGCCTTGATTCCATCGAACTTCTTCATGCAGCAGTTCAATCTGAAGCGGGCCATCCTGGAAACGCACATGCCAATCGCCGGCGCCGCTGATCTGATCGTATTCAACACGCACCTCGACGCCTTTTCGCAGGGCACCAACACGATGGAATTGCAAGTCGAGGAATCGCGTTTGCTGCTGCGCAAGACAACCGAGGAACATCATCCATGGATGCTCAGCGGCGACTTTAATCTGCTGCCGCCTGGCGCCTACGAGTTGATGTCTGAATCGGAGCGGGCCTACTACAAACCGGAAACTGAACTGGCTTCCCTCTATGCCGAATTTAAGGCAGCGCCTACAGCCGCTGATACGGCGCCAGACAATCCGCGGCGCAGCGAGTTTTTCACCCACTATCCCAACGGAGCGCGCGCCACCGGGCCGGATCGGACCATTGACTATCTTTTCTACTCGCCGTTGATCCGTCTCGGCGAGTATCGCGTTCGCTCTGCAGACACGCAGCGGATCTCGGATCACCTGCCCTTGATTGCGCAGATTACGCTCTAAGCTTGCGGCCTGAAGAGCGGCGGAGGCGCGGCGCGACCTCAGAAGCGGAGGCGAAAGATCAGGGCGACACGCTCGGCGGCCGGCGCCAGCTGCCAGTCCAGATGCGAACCTCGCTCCTGGTCTCGCGCCTCCCGGAGGGCGAGCCGGCCATAGACTACTGCATCAACAATACTCCAGAAGTAAAGAGTAGCCATGTAGCCGGCCGCACGTTCGCGTTCATCCGCAAGGACGGCGCGTTGATGTTTCACGCGGGCTTGAGTGTCCAGTAAGGCGAGCAGCGCTACCGAACTGAACGGATCGTCGCCGCGCAGGCTGACAATCGGGGGAACTACGCCGTTGAGAGCGTCGTAGCGTTGGTCGACATCGGAATAGTAGGCGCCGGCGGCGACGAAACCAAGCAGGAAAAATGCAGCCCATGCCGGCCGATCCTGGTGCATTTGCCCCCATCCTGGCAGCAGCGCAGAACGCCAGCCGCCGCCGGTTTTATTGCGAAGCGCCGCAACACTCTCCCTTTGCGACGCTCGGCTGCTCGCGTTTTCCTGGCGTTCGCGCTCCGCCGCAATGGCAGATTCCACTCGATCGCGAATCGCCTCGGTCGAAGTGGCGCCAGCCCATTGTACGGGAGCCACAACTGTTCGAAGCACATCCCCGTTGGGTACAAGTTGGATTCGACCGTCGGAAAACACGACCTGCTGGACTTGTTCGCCCGGTAGGACCCGAACATTGCGAAGCACCAGGCCGCCGCGCAGGAACAGGGTGTCAGCATTGGCCTCAGAAGCCGGCAAGACCACAGCTAAAACCGCCGACAGAAAGCACAGAGAGCGAGAGCCTGCAGCGCTCATTGCGGGTGCAAACTCTCGTCAAGCAAAGCGCTGGCAAGAAGGATTTCTAGTTGAGCGTCCTATGCTGCAAAGTCTGGCCGTCAGTTAGTAGCGCAATTGAATTTCCGCACTGATACTCTGCATTCGGTCCAGCGATGTCGGGAGCGGACCGAAATCGGCAAGACGCGACTCAGCCAGCAATGGAAGCAACGCGGGGCCGACGGGACCGCCCGTGAGAAAGCCATTCACAAGAACAAAAGCAAGGTCGGCAGTTGTATCGGTCGTTGCGCTCGTCACAGTTCGGCGCAGCTGCTGATCGGCTATGGCTACTCGGAGGACTATCGAATCAGATATTCGGTATCCCCCGGCTAGCTCGAAGCGTTGGCCGTCCTGATTAAAATCATACTCGGTCGCGCGGCCAATCGGAATTGGCAAAATGCCGAAAAGGATGCTTGTGTTTTGCTCTCTGGTTCCCGATCCCTTGCCATTCAGGTAGAGGAACCCGGCTTCAAGTCGCAGGGATTCGCTAACTGCAAGGTAGTAGCCAATCCCCAGTCGACCCAGCCCGCCGGTTTCGCGATTCCGTAATTCTCCGAAGGAGGACAATCCTGTCAAGGCGCCAGTCGTTGAAACTATAACGACATCGGAACGTGACTGGTCCGAATGAGCCTGAATACCGACTCGCATCGCTAGACCGGACAACACACTGGCATCGGAATACCAGGGGCGAAATTCGTGCGTGTAGCTGAGGCTGGTCTGATTGGCGCGGTTCCCCTCGAAGGAGGTGTCCTCCAGAGTCTGCAGTGACACCGGAATACCCGCTACAATGAACTGAGTGCGCACTGCCGATTCGCTTCGAAAGCCGGCAGCGCTAGCGACGGTTCGACCCAATTCCAGATATCCAGCGTCAAAGCCCTCCTCGTCCATGAAAGCTAGCCTCAGTCCATAGGATGTTCCCTTGAATATGCCGGGAGCGCCTGCAGAAACTCTGTATCCGTTAAATAGACTCTTGTTAAAGCTGCGGCTGTCCTGGAGCGCTGCCGCGTTCAATGCAACAGCCGGACGCCAGGCCACACTGCCAACCGAAACTGCCACTGAGTCGCTATCCAGGCTACCGCGGCCAACGCTGCGGGTTTGTGCCCAGAGTCCAGTAAAGGTCAGGCAAAGGCCTAAGGCCGCCGCCATTTGCCAGGAAGAAAAAGTTCGGGATCGAAATTGGGATTCCATGCGTATCTACGATCGAGCGCCTCGGTAGTTGCAAAAAAACCAAGGCTGGATGGAATTCTAGATTTCCCTGCGCTCAGCCAATTCGGCTGTTGGAACCTGGACAATTCCGAAGACCGTGTGGATGGATATCCGTCCGGGGCTACTGAGGGCATATCCAGTATAGCTCCGTCCGTCCTTAAGAACAATCTGCTGCAACGAACCATAATGACGGCGAATCGCCTCCGGCGAAGAGAAATCGACTGCGCCATCGAGCCCAATAGCGCCGGAACGTTCCGCGCGCAACCGTTCGAGTTCTTGCCCGGCCTGCTGCAGCTGCGCCGCAGACAGGCGCGCTGACCGGACCAGGCTCAGATTGTCGGAGCCGAGGCGCAGCAAGCTGCCAGCAACAAACTCGCGCTCTCCGGTCGCGGAGCTGATGCGAATGCGACCATGGACCAATACCAGCTCCGCACTATCGTTAGGCAATACGCTGAGTTTCAGCGCTGTCCCGAGCGGAGCATACTCTTTTCCACCCTGAAACAGGATCCATGCCGGCCCGGCGCCCTGATTCGAAGACATGATCGTGAAGACGCCCGAATGAAGTTGTAACTGCAGGGGGACTGTTCCTGTTAACTGGAAGCGCGCGGGGCCCTGGACCTCCAGTTGACCGCCGCCTACCGGCAGCAGCATTCGCGCGCCAGTTTCCAGCGTAACTGTCCGGCCATTTGGCAGTCGCGAAGGCTTGTGCTGTGCATCGAATTGCAGATCGCCTATTGCGCCAACTCCGCGAAAAAACAGAATGTCCACACCTGAGGCGCTGGCCGCTTGCCAGAAATAGATAGCCAGGCCAGATGCGAGAATCAATGAAGCCGCAGTCAGGAGGTAGGGACGCAGACGAGCAAATCTGGCCTCTCTACGACTCTTTGCGACCGCAGCCGTTGCATTAATCAGTGTATGGAGCAATTCCTCAGGCATCGCCTCCAATGGTTGCCGCACATCCCGCAACAAAGGGGGCCAATTGCGCACATCCTCATCCGCCAATCGTTGCTTGTGGTTCTCATTCATTGCCAGAGCCTTCAAGTAGTTCGGAGTCGTATCCAGCGGCCTCGAATTTAGCCAGCAGCGCCCTTGTACCCCTTTGCAACAGGCGGCTGACAGAAGATCGGGACTTGCCCACCGCCTGAGCAATGGTATCAAGATCAAATTGGAACAGGTAACGCAATCGCAGCGCCTCCCGCATCGCTTCGGGAAGCTCGCTATCATTTACAGTGTCCATGATAATTTGACGGAGATTCTCGACTGTAGCATCAGCCTCCAGCTGCGAAGCTGGCTTTGCAAATTGCAGACTCTCGGGCAAACGGACAATTCTCTGGCGACGGCGCCATTCGGTTATTGACTCGTTTCGGACCATCCGAACCAGGTAACCTACGGCGCCCTGACGCTTAATACGACCTTTCTGGACCATGGTGAGGAACTTGAGAAATACGCTCTGCAAAATGTCAGCGGCCATGTCGCGGTCCCGGCACAGATGCAATGAGCAGGTATAAAGTTCAGAATTCTTTTCCAGAATTAGCGACTCGACCTCGCCAACCGCAAGATAATTCGTCTCCATCCAGGCGCTTTCTATGATGCATCTCCGCCAGTTAGCCTCAGGAGAATGCGAGGGGACCTGCTTGCATGCGAAGGGAATCGAGCGCATCTAATTTTTCGTCCCGATTGACGTTCTCCAGTATGCTGGATGGTTATCTACGCTTCAGACGCAGGCAGTTGTTCAGCCTATTTACAGCGCTAAATTCAAGAATTCAGAAGCCCTTGGCCGGGCGCTCGGTCGACCAAGGGCTTCAAGGGTGTCCAGAGCCGCTATCGCCCCATCCGAGCCCGAGGCTTCCTGCGTTGCGATTTTCTGTCGAGACCGTCTCCAAACAGAAAACGCCCGCCCCGCAGTTGCGGAACGGGCGTCGATTTCGCTGAATAAGCGTGCGATCAAGTGCGGCGACCGGCGGCCGCCGCTTCAGTTCAACGTCAAGGCTGAACCGAGATAATCTCGTCGCGGTTTACAAGGTTCACAACATGCTTGTACTCTGCAGACTCCTTGCCGTATTTGAGCTCGGCGGCGCGCAGCAGGTGCACATTCTTCTTATAGCGGAAGCGGAACATCTGGTCTTCCGTTCCCACGCCATATTTCTTGATCATCATTTCCTGGAAGGCGTAGCACTGCGCCAGGTATTTGTGCGCCGGGTACTGCTTTTCGTTTTCGTCGATCTCGATGTAGAGCTCGAGAATCGGGATACACTGCGGCAGGTTGCCCAGGTCAAATTGGTACATGACCCAGTTGCGATAGACGGCGCTGAGCAAACGCTTGAAGGCCGGCTTTTCGCGCAAGTCCGGATTCTGGATTTCGTCCAGGTGGTTGATGGCGCGAGTGAAATAGGTAACCGCCTCCAGCTTGGCGCGACGCTTCATCTGGTTGATGATGCGTTCTTCGCGCGCTTTGCGGTCCACAATCTGCCAGTACCACTTTTCATTCAGGTATTTGGCTTCGGCCGCCTGCTTGCGGAACAGTTCCACTTCATCACGCATCTTGATGATGGTGTTGACTCCGGACTGGTAAGCCGAAAGCGCCAGGCGATATTTGTTGTTTGCAAAGGCCTGCGAAAGGCGATGCAAATCGGCAAAGGCCTGATTGTAATCGCGGTAGTCGGCGTTCTTCCAGAGTTCTTCCGCCGCCAGGTTGCGATTGCGAACATCCAGCTGTTCTGGAGTCAGGTTGGATAGGTTTTCCTCTTCCGATACCAGCTCGCCAGGCGCCGCTTCGAACGGCGTGGGATTGGCCGGGTTGGAGGGTTGGCTGCCGGCGGGAGCGCCGGCGTTGCCGCCCTGGCCGGCCGGCTGGGCATAACCAGCGCCGGCTACTGCCAGGCTCATCAGCAACAGAGCTACGATACGTTTCATCGTCGCACCTTCTTATTCAGTCTTATCGATAGAAGCCCGTTTGCAAAGCGATTTCGGGCCCTATTCAAATCCTGTATCGGAGACCAAGGCGACGGAATCAATGCGCCATAAGAAAATTGTAGGCCGCAGGGACAGAGCGCCAATGAAAAAAGCGCCCGCAGGGACAGCTTTTTCTTGTTTCAGCGATGCCGGCCCGCGCCCCTGCCGGGAGCGACATAAGCGCCGTTTTGCCGGCCAGCGCGGCCCCAATAAACGTCGCCGCCTGCAGGCGAGGAACTGAATTGCTGCCCCACCTCGACAAGATGCTGCGATTGATTCGCGGTCCCGAATTTCGGCCAAACTGCATGGACTGTCTGGATCTGGGCGTCCTGTACGTGCCAGGCTTTTCACGCCAGGACCGCGGCGGCTATTTGCTCTGCAAATGTCAGGAACGGATCAGCCGCTGTAGCGGCCAGCCGCCCTACGAATACTATGACGTGGAACAATCGGCGTTCCGGCCCTGTCCCAGCAAGGCGGCGCGTCTGCGCCTGGAAAAGCTGCGCATCCTGGAACGCAAGAGCGGCATACCGGAACGCTACCGCGGGAAGTTCCTGGACGACATCGATGGACAGCGCTCGGCCGCGGTGGCCGAGGCGGTGGAAGATGCAGTGGATACTGTCGTCCAGTATGGACAGGAGCGCAGCGTGCACAGCGGACTTTACCTGCACGGCCCCACCGGCTGCGGCAAAACCCTGATCAGCTCGGCGATCCTCAATGAGGTCATGCGCATATATCTGGTCGGAGTACGCTACGCCAAGATCAGCCGCGATATCGTTGGCAAATTGCGCGCCACGTTCAATCCGAATTCAGAAATCTACGGCGAGGGACGCAAGATCGAGCTGGAACTGGCGCGGGCGCCTGCTCTGGTCATTGATGATTTTGGCATCCAGAAGGAAACAGAGTGGGTGAACCAGACGCTCTATGATCTGATCGACGCTCGTTACGAGGATAACCTGCTGACCATTGTCACTTCCAACGAACCTATGGATTCACTGCGCGACCTGGCCGGCGGACGCGTCTACAGTCGACTTCGTGAAATGTGCATTGAGGTGCGCATCCAGGCCTCGGACTATCGCCTGGATCAGGCATGAGTCGGGCAATCCTGTCGCTGGGCGGAAACGTGGGCGACCGCCAGC
Organism: Leptospirales bacterium; assembly: GCA_019694655.1. Lineage (NCBI taxonomy): Bacteria > Pseudomonadati > Spirochaetota > Leptospiria > Leptospirales > Leptospirales bacterium. The sequence continues at coordinate 361,746 of JAIBBN010000001.1, read as the reverse complement.
GCTATCTGGCGCAGGCCTGCGCGGAACTCGGAAGGCAAACAGGGCTGCGCATTCTCCGCGCTACAACAACCCTGGACAATCCGGCGCTGCTGGTAGAAGACCAGGCGCCCTTCCTGAACCAACTGCTGGAAATCGAGACCGCTCTTTCGCCTGAGGATTTGCTGGATTTGCTCAAGAGCCTGGAAGGTCGCCTGGGCCGAATCGATCGTTTTCGCTATGGTCCGCGCGAAATCGACCTTGATATTCTCTGGTTCGAAGGCGAGTTGCGGGACTCAAACAATCTTGCAATACCGCACCCGGCTCTGGACTCTCGCGCTTACGTCCGTCAGCTGCTGGCGCAATGGGAACTGAGTCCAGAGGAGCTGCTGCGCGCTTGATGATTGCGCGCGCCAGTCTGCGCAGCAAGGCCTGGCGGCAACCCGGGGTCCGTCTATGAATCCAATCCGAAGATTGCCGGTCATTGGCCGCTACTTTCGCAAGCCGTCCGCAACTGCGGCGCGCAGCTACAGCGGCATGGGCTCAATGCGGCGGCGCGCGCCGGGGCTTTACTACGCCTTTCGGACGCTCTTTCGTTCGGCCATTCGCACCCAGCACCGCGAAATCCAGGCGATCGGCCTGGAAAATATTCCGCCCGACGGGCCGGTGATGCTGGTCGGCAACCACCCCAACTCCTATCTGGACTACCTTAATTTGCTACAGGTCGTGCGTCATCCGATTGCCGTCGCCGCCAAGGATACCATCACCAATATGCCCTACCTGGGACCGCTGCTGCGGCGCGGCATGTTGATGACGCCTATCTCGCGGAAGATCGATCAAGAAGACAACGACATCTCGGAAAGCGATCGGCGCGAGGCCAACGAACGTTCGCTGCGCGAGTGTGTGGAGGCGCTCGTCAACGGACGACTCTTCAATATCTTTGGCGAAGGCGCCTCCACTGACAGCCGCAAGCTGAACAAGATCAAGCTTGGTTTCATGCACATTGCAATCCAGGCCGAGAAGGAATTCAACTTCCAATTAAACCTGCGCATTGTTCCCTACGGGCTGTACTACGATCGTATCAACAAGTTCCAGAGCTCGGTAGTTGTCGTCTTTGGACGACCATTCAAATTGCAGGAGCTCATCAAGATTCCGCCGGACTTTTTGAGTCTGGACGAGGAGAAACGCAGGGACATTGAAAAGAAACTGATGGTCGAGGGCAAGGCGCGGCTGCAGCGCGACATCGAGGAGATGATCATCTCTATACCGGACAAGGGCCTCGTGGACCTGATTGATGACAGCGTCGCTCTGTACAGCTCCAGCCCGGTAAAGTACATGAATGCTTTTGGCAACATTCGTGAGAAGTACAGGATGTCGAAGAATCTAGCCGATGCCATTTTGCGCGCCAGCCACCATGGGCCGGGCCGCGAACGATTGGTCGAGTTGCGCCGTTTGCTGATGGACTACCAGCGCAAATTGCGCGAGACTCACATGCGCGATGATGTAGTGCGTCGCGAACACACCTGGGCCGAGTTTGGCTTCTATGTCAAAGCGATGTTCAAGGGAATGCTGCTCTATCCCTTGATTCTAATTGGCTTTCTGGCCAACTATCCGCCGCGATTGATGGCGCGCTTTCGTCGCTACCAGGTCATCCAGGTTCAAAAACGCCCGCGAGTCGACGGCGACGAACAGGCTGTGCTCTTTGGCTTTGCCGGAACGCTGATCACCTACCCGCTGGCGGCGGCGGCCATCTTTCAGGCTTTGCAGGCCATTGGTTCGGCAGCGGCGGGGCAATGGTTGAATCTCTGGCTGCACTCTTCCGCCCTTGCCAGCTGGCTCAACGATCGCTGGCAACTTCTGACCTGGGTCGCGGCAATTCTGACGCCGTGGGCGCTGGTACGGCTTTGGCGCTTTTCGCTGTGGCATGGCCAGCATCTGCGAGCGGCGCTGGTCTGGAGTCTGGACTGGATCCTCGAGGTATTTCGAGGTCAGCGGGTACGTGAATTGCGGCGTCAGCGTTATGAAATCATAGATCGCCTGGATTTTCTGCTGGGCGATTACCACTCGTGAGCGGCGGCGCACGGACGCAACGCGCCGCGCTTGGATTTCTGCTCAGCATCCAGATCGGCGGATTTTTGCAGCGTTGGTTGGATGACTGCAGCGGCCTGGCCGCCGCCGCCGCACTGACGCTGGGCATCGCCCTTGTATCGCTCTGTATTGTCCTGTGGAGGGCGTCGAGCACACGCCGGATGAGCGCCACAGACAGCGCGACCGCCCCGCTTGCGAAAGTTCCAGCCCTGACCTGGCAGTCTGGCTTCATCGCTGGCATTGCAACGCTGTTGCTTGGATTCCAGCTGGCGATGCCGCCGGCGGGTTGGGATGCACTCACCTACCACCTGAATTTCGCTCTACACTGGTCGCACAGCGGCAGCTGCTCCAATCCGCAGACAGCCTTCGGCGACTATTCCCCCGACTACTATCCATTGCTGCACAGCCAGGCGCTCTATTTGCTTTCGCTGCTTACTCCAACGGCAGCTCCTCTGGCCATTGCTGGCTGGTATTTCCTCTATTGTATTGCACTCATTCGGATTGCCCGGAACTGGCGAGCCTCGACGGGCCCCGTCGACCTTTCTGGCCCTTTTGTTGTCGCTGGCGCCCTTCTACCGTATGTCGCCAGCGGCTTGCTTTGCCTGGAAAATGACATGGCGCTCAGCGCCTGCCTGCTCTGCTGTCTGGCGGAACTTGGGCCCGGCGAGCGGCAGGATCCGGCTAGCCCGAAAGCTGTGGTACGTACCACACACTGGCTCTGGGCCTCGATCGCCCTTGGATTGGGGGCATCGCTCAAGTACCTTGGCCTGCTGTATGCAGTAGGCCTCGGCCTCTGGGCGCTGATTGCAATACGCCCGCACTGGAAGGCCTGGCTGGCGCTCTTGCTCCCGGCGACGCTCGCTGCCGCTCCGTGGTACCTGCACAACCTCTGGTTGACTGGCAACCCGCTTTACCCAGCAGAGCTGCGCGTAGCTAACTGGACTCTTTTCCCAGGTTACTACCCTCCCGAATACTTTTCAGTGGTTCCGGCGCACGCCTTTTCCTGGTACGGCTGGCTCAGCGATCCGGGCGTCCTGCTTGCACTTGCTGCGCCTGCGGCCGCCATTATGATGCCTGGCCTCGTCGGTCGCCTGCCTGATACTGTCAGGCGACCGGGTTGGCTCTTTGCCAGCGCCGCCGGCCTTTTGCTCTTTCTGCTTTTCTGGCAGCTGTCCCCCTTACGGCAGCATCGCCTCGCTGGAGCTCCGCTGGCCCTTGCCTATGCCGCGGCGGCGCCGCTCATATTTCAAACCCGGCGACCGGGCTACGGCGAGCATATCTTCCGCGTTGTCCTGGCGGCTGGCGCAGCGCTGGGCGTGGCGATGCTTGCTGCCAGATTACAACAACTCTACGGACCGCCCTGGGATCTTGCCGTGACAATGAGCGACTACGATCGGGCCACGGCGCGCTTTCTATTTACAGGCGGCGCCTTGCTCTACCTGGCAGCGCTGCTGCTCGCCGGCCTTTGTGGGGCCTTCTGCAGTCGCCTGCTGCATGGCCCTTTCCGACTTCGCGCGCTGCTGGCTGCCGCAGCGCTCGTGCTTGGCGGCGGCCTGGCCGCCGTGCAGGTCGGCAGCAAAACACGTTACGCCGGCGGCGATCTGGCCGCGGCCTGGAATACTGCGCGCTCTCTTCCGCCGGCGGCAAGCGGCATTATAGGCGTCAATGCAGTGGCGCCTTTTCGCGGCAGAGACAATCTTTCTTCTGTGATCTTATTGTTGAATCGGGCTGAGGGCGAACTACCGCTGCATCTGCGCCGCGAACGAATTATCATCAGCACCGACTCGATTCATGCCACTGACAATGCGCCGGATCGCACAGCATTCTACCAGAATCTGAAAGCCCTGCAGCGTTTGATTCTTGTACAAAGCGGGCCTTGGCCGCCAGAGCGCGACTGGCTTCGCCAGCGAAGCGACTGGACGTTGCGCCATGCCTGGCCCACAGTGGAAATCTACGAAAGCCATGTCACACCTTCCCGCTGATTCTACTGAACTTGACGGCTACGATGTCGTCACCCGACACCTGGTCATGGAACGTCATCTCAACGCCTTTGGCAATTTGTTTGGCGGAGTAATGCTTGCCTGGCTGGATGAGGGCTCGGCGCTCTATGTGATGGATCGCATTGGCTACCAGGACTTCGTTACTGTACATATGGACAATGTAAACTTCCGCAGCCCGGCGCGTCGCGGAGACGCCGTCGCTCTCTACAGCCGCGTGCAAAAGGTCGGCCGTTCGTCAATCACTGTCGAAACGCGCGCCCTTGTGCATGAAGCGGGACTCGACCAACGACGAGAAGTCATCGCCTGCCAGATTACTTTTGTCTGCCTGCGCGACGGTCGTCCCTTTGCTTACTTTGAGAGCCCAGAATACAGATCTTACAGCAAAAAACACAACTGAGAGTTCGGGACAAATTGACCGAAAAAGCTCGACCGCGGCGCAATGGCCGGCCCATTTGCAAGAATCATCATGTCGCTCAGCATCGTTTTTCTCATTACGGCTCTGGTTTTCAATGCCACAGCAAACATACTTTTGAAGGTTGGCGCCGGCCGCGTGTCCTCGCTCGAGGGTCTGTCGCTGCTCGACAAGGGCCTGGCTTTGCTCAGCAACCTTCCGCTGGTTCTGGGGCTGATCCTCTTTGCTTCCAATGTAGCATTCTATTTTCTGGCCCTGCGCGCGATTCGCATCAGCGTTGCCTATCCGATCATGACCGGCGGCGGTCTGGCAATTATCACTATCGCCTCTTACTTCTTTCTAAGAGAGCAGATTGATATGCTGCAGACTGCGGGTATTGTGCTGATTGCAGCGGGCATTGTAATGGTAGCTTCGCGAATGGGCTGAGGCCGATGAGCGGCGTTCTTTGAGACGCTCGCACTGGCCGCCGTGGACATATTCCTTTTGGCCTGCTATATCTCAGCGCTGCGACGTTGTAGCACTGTATCCTGCCGCGAAGGCGCGCGGCTCTCCGGATAGTCGGTGCTGTAATGCAGTCCGCGGCTTTCCTTGCGCGCCATCGCCGATTGCACAATCAAGCGCGCCGTCAGGGCCAGGTTGCGCAATTCGAGGATCTTATTCTGAATTACTGTGCGCCGATAGAAGTCTTCTATTTCGGCATGCAGCAGATGGACGCGTCGCAGGGCGCGATTGAGGCGCAGATCGGATCGCACGATTCCAACATAGTCCCACATCACCTTCTTGATTTCTTCGAAGTCGTGCTGCACCAGAATCCATTCCTCGGCGTTGGCAAGTCCCTCCTTCTGCCACTCCTTGATTTCGATTTGGTTCACGGCTGGCGGCGGCGACTGTTTCAGGCAATCGGCAATACGCCACGAAAAGACCAGGCCCTCCAGCAGACTGTTGGAGGCCAGACGGTTGCCGCCGTGGACGCCGGTGCAGGCTGCCTCGCCGGTCACGTAGAGCCCCTCAATGCAGGTCTGCCCATGCAGGTCGGTGCGCACTCCGCCGCACATGTAGTGGGCCGCCGGCACAACCGGAATGGGATCGCGTGAGATATCCATTCCACGGTCCAGGCAATGGGCAAAGATGGTGGGGAAACTGCCCATCAACTGCTCGCGGCCCTTGCCGCTGGCATCCAGCCAGACATGACGCGCGCCCGTTCGCTTCAGTTCCGCGTCGATAGCGCGCGCCACAATATCGCGAGGCGCCAGTTCGGCGCGCGGATCGTAGCGCTCCATAAACGGACGCAGGTCCGGTCCAAGCAGGCGGGCGCCATATCCACGCAGCGCCTCGCTGATCAAGAAGGGCCGCGAGGCGCCGGGTTCGTAGAGCGCCGTAGGATGAAACTGATAGAATTCCATATTGGCGATCTCGGCGCCGGCGCGGTAAGCCAGAGCGACGCCATCGCCGGTGGCAACCTCCGGGTTGGTATTGTGCAGATAGACCTGGGCGGCGCCGCCGGTGGCCAGAATCACAGCGCGCGCGCGTACAATGGTAACATCCCAGCTGTGTCGATCGTAAACATAGGCGCCAAAACAGCGCGGCGCGCCTTCCGGCGTTGCCACAGCATCGCCAGTCGAGGTGCCGGCGCGTCGACCCAGGACCCGCGAGTCCTTGAGATGATAGCGCGTAATCAATTCCACCGCGCTGACGTACTCGCGAATCTCCACGCCACGTTCGCGCACCGCCGCCAGCAACGTACGTTCCACCTCGCGCCCGGTGAGGTCATCAGCATGGACAATGCGATTTTCGCTGTGCCCGCCCTCGCGACCAAGGTCCAGTTCGCCTTGCGCTGTGCGTCGAAAGTTGGCGCCCATTTCTACCAGTCGACGCACGTGCTCCGGACCCTCCGCTACCAAACAGCGTACGGCCGCCGGATCGCAAAGTCCGGCGCCGGCATCAAGGGTATCCTGGATGTGCTTTTCAATGCTGTCCGTAGCGGCAATCACCGAAGCAATGCCGCCCTGCGCCAGACTGGTGCTGGCCTCATCCATGCGCGCCTTGGTCAGGACCAGAGTTTCGCCCAGGTCGGCCAGCAGATAGGCCGCATAGAGCCCCGAAACCCCGCTGCCTATGATCAAGAAGTCGACATCTATTCTTGCAGCCATAGCAGCGAGCAGTGGAATCTATTTCAGGGCGCGGGCGACTGGCCCAGAGCAACCAGGTAGGGCAGCGCTCGAATCAGCATGTGATCTGGCTTTAAGGCGTCGGCTTGATGCAAGCGCAAATAGCTCTCTGCCGCCGCTGAGTTGGCCAGTGCCTTGAGCCGATCGATCCAGCCGGTGCGGCTGCCGTCTGCCGGACGCGACTCCAGCTCCGGCAGGTGTTTCCACATATCCTCTTCGCGCCAGCGCGGCGGGAAAGAGCCGTCGGCTTCGTCGGAAAGCTCGATATCCGGAAGTACGCCGTAAACTTGCACCGTGTATCCGTTAGGAGCGTAGTAGCGGGCGGTTGTCAACTTTAGCATGGCGCCGCCGCGCAGCGGATGGACGCCCTGCACCGTAGCCTTGCCGAAGCTCCGTTCGCCCAGAATCAGCGAACGCTTGTGATCGAGCAGCGCCGAAGCGACGATTTCGCTGGCCGAGGCCGATCCGGCGTTGATCAGCGTTACAATCGGCAGGTCCGCCGGCGTCACTGGCTGCGCCGAACTCTTGTCCTCTTGCACTTCGCCGCTGGCATCGCGCACGCGCACGACGACGCTCCCACGCGGCAGAAAGAGGCCGGCCACATCCACCGCTTCTTCCAGGTAGCCGCCCGGATTGCCGCGCAAATCAAGCACCAGTCCGTCCAGGCGGCCGCCGGCCTCCTGAATCAATTTCTGGTACTCGTTTCGAATCAGGCGCGAGGTGTTGTTCTGGGCATAGAGGAAGCTGGCGATTTTGATGTAGCCGATCTTGCGTCCGCCCAGCAAGCGCGCGTCAGTATTCTGGGCGCTCAACAATCGCGAGGAGACGGCTGTCTGGTGGATCACATCGCGCGTAATACGAATGGAAAGCGTTTTCAGTTCCGTGGCTCGGTTCACCTCCAGAGTCACCATCGTCTGTTTGGGACCGCGGATACGCTTGACGACGGCGCCCAGCGACAGCGTTGCAATCGATTGACCATCGACCTTGCGGATGATATCGCCGGCGCGCAACCCGGCCTGCAGAGCGGGACTGCCCGGCAAGGGCGTCTCGACGATCACATCCTCGCGACCGCCGCCGCGCAGCAAGGCGCCAATGCCTTCGAAGCTGGAATCTTCCGCTTCGGTGCGCATCTTGTCCCAGCTGCCTTGATCAATTACGGCGCTGTGCGGATCCATGGCTTCGACGAAGCCATTGGCGGCCGCAAAATAGACGACGTTCATGCCAAAGGAAGGCCTTTCCTGGCCCGCGGCGCCGGCCTCCCCCTCCTCTTCTTCCGGCGCCTGCATACCTGCTGGCGCAGCCGAGTAAGAAGACAGATTCTTTTCAATCCATGCGACTACGCGTTCAAAGTCGTTCTTGCTGAAATCGACGCGCTTCCAGCTGGCCTCCGTAAACTTGCGCAGCTCTTCATCCTGCTGGCGCTGTCGAAGGAATTCCGCGCGGCGATCGCTCTGACTCATGCGCCGGTAACGCTCTTCATCCTGGGACTGAATGCGATCGCGACGTTCTTTCCACCCGGAATAGTCAGGCACAAAAATGACGAACTGGTCCTGGCCCTCAATCTGCAGCGCGCGGCCCGGCGGTATGCGATCGGCCTCGATAAACTGAGCGCGCTTTTCATAAAATTCCCGGGTCATCAGGGTGAGACTATAGGGAAGAGAGCGCAGCGCCATGTCGGCGGCATTGACATAGCAGCGCGACTGATCGATGCCATCCGGATCGATATAGTTCTCGACTGCGTAATCCACCGATCGATAAAAAGCGTCGCGACCAAAGGAGCCCGGCGCCCCGCTGTCCGCCGAGCCCTTGCAAGCGGCGGCAAACAACGCGGAGATTGTGAAGAGGGTCAAACTTTGGCGCAGTACGAAGCGCAAGAGGGTTCGTTTCATGAAGGAAGGTCGATCCAGGGGGCGGCAGCGGCGGCGCAGTCGCCAGAATGGCATGAGGGATTGGGCGATGGTCGGGCTTTTTCTGTCCATATCTTTTGCCCTCCCCGCCTGCCGCGCGCTCTGGTCTGAACGCCCCTACTACGATCTTTACGATGAGGCTATCAATCTTTACTGGAAGTCGCCGCGCGATACCGAAGCGGCGCTCAAGCTCCTGCGAAATGGCTGCTCCTGGAACGCAGATCTGCAAGACGCAAGCTGCTACAACCTCGGGACGCTGCTGGAACTCGAAGGCCGTCGCGAGGAAGCGCTGGAAGCCTACCGGCGAGCGCAGCGCTTGCGACCGGCGCCGATCTATGACGCCGCCATCCAGGCCTTGCAGCCCCATGAACCGTCAACCGATTCGGAGTATCTGCGCGCTATGGCCAGGGCGGTGCAGTTCTGTCGCGGAAACGCACCGGGCGCGGCGCTTGGCGAATTGCGCGCCGCCAGCGCTGCAGCGCAAGCTGGCGGAACGCCCGCGCCGCGCACCGTCTTCGCCCAGCCCTTTTTTGAACAGTGCCTGAGCGGCATCGCCGACTACCGCGGCTTTCTTGCACAACAGCCGCCAGCATCGGCCAGCGCCGCCGGCGAACAACTCAGCAATCGAGCACGCAGCCACGCCTTTGCGGCGCTGTGGGACATTGAGTTTCATATGCTGCACGGTCAGGGAGCGATTCGCAATCCGCTGACTGAAAGCTGGGAGAAAGCGACCAACGCTGCACAGAGCGGCAATGCCGCGGCCTTTGGCGCGCAGCTGCAAGAATTTCAAGCGCGATTGGGCGCGACTTGCGCCGAACGGTCGGCGCTGGAACGACGTTGCCGGGCCATTCGCCGCGCGGCTGGCGCCTTAATCCTCTACGATCCGCTGTATGCCGCCGTGCGCGAGTCGCAATCAGTGCGCAATCTGGCGCAAGAGCTGCAGGGCCGTTGATTTCTTGCTAAACTTTAGAAAACTTAACCATCGGGGAAAGGCATGGCGATTGACCGCAACCGGACGCGCGAACTGCTGGACAGTATCGACGAATTCTTCGATTCCGTATCCGGCTTCCTGCCAGTCGATGCCCGTCAATTTTTGAAGCGCACCGTTATGGGGCCGGCGCTGGATGAAATTCGGCGCCTGATCACCGAGAGTCGACCGCCTTCGCTTTTCCTCGCCGGTCGGTCCGGACACGGCAAGTCATCGCTGATCAACGCTCTGTCCGGGCGCAATGTGGCCCCGGTTGGCGATGTGAAGCCTACGACGCCGGAATCCATCCCCTATCTGATCAGCTTTCAAGAACCGTTTTCAGCATGGCAGGTAATCGACTCGCGCGGTATCTTTGAGACAACGCGACCCGATGGCGCCCCCGTCGACGATGCCTTGCGGGCCCTGCGCGAGGATCTGCTGCGCCACAAGCCGGACGTCATTCTGCATGTAATCAGCGCCCCCGAAATCCGCAATCTGGCCATGGACCTGACGGTCATGGCGGAAATGGTCGATGCCTTGCAACGCGATAGCGGCCTGCAAACGCCGGTGGTAGTTGTCGTTAATAAGGCGGATACGCTTGGCAATCCGCGCGACTGGCCGCCGGAAAAGAGCGCCCACAAAGCAGCGCTGATCCATGAGGCGCTGCAGTATCTGACCGGCGAGGCGCTTGGGATGCACGCCGTGGCGCTCGACGCCGCTGCGCCCTATCGCGGCCTGGCCGGCCCTGAACGGGAGCGACCGGCAGTGATTGCCGTTTGCTCATTGCCCGGAGAAAACTGGAACATTGATGTCCTGGCCGACTTTATCGGCGCACGCTTGCCGGAGGCCGCCCTGCTGGACTATTACCAGGCGCTGCGCCGCAGAGAACAATTGCGCCGTATCTCCAGCAGCTTGATCAAACGCTTTGCGGTGATTGCGTCGGGAGTCGGCGCATCGCCCCTGCCGCTCTCTGACTTTCTGGTTCTGGCGCCGATGCAGATGTTGATGATAGCTATGATCGGCGGACTCTCCTGTCGGCCGGTCAGCAAGGAAACGGCTCACGAATACCTCTCGGCGATTGGCGTCAACTTGCTGACCGCCGGCGGGCTGCGCTATGCGGCGCAACAGCTGCTCAAGCTTCTGCCGATTGGCGGCTGGGCCGCATCGGGATCGATCGCCGCCTCCGGAACCTTTGCCCTGGGCAAGGCGGCGGAGGCCTATTTTTTCTCCGGCGAGCTGAAGCAGCCGGAGCAATTCCGCGAATTGTGGACAGAAAAAGCCAGCGGTCAGGCTTGATGCAATCGCGCGAGCGACCGGCGAACCCCGGCGCGGCCGGAAGGAGATCATTTTAATATGGCACGATCCATTCTTTATCTGCTGGTGCAGCTCATTGCCGCCTTTTTCGCCCTGAACTACCTGCAGTCATTTTACGCTTTTTACACAACGCACCAGGTTTCCTTCGTTGGCTACACTGCGACCGATCCTCTGGCTATATGGACTGTCCGCAACCTGGGCGTTCGGTTGCTGGCCATCGCCGTTGGATTCCTGGTGGCGCTGCTATCGCGCAGCAAGTCGATGCTGGCGCTGATGTTTGCTGTGCGTCTGGCGGCAGACCTGGGCGATCTGATCAATTCAGCCACAACTCCGGGACTGGACGCCTTCGTTCCACAAATACTGGGCGTCTTTGCCAGCATCGAGGCGCTGTGCCTGCTCTGCCTGCTCTGGCTGCGCCGTTCAGAATAACGCATCGATGGTCCGCGGCCAGAGCGCCGCGGACCTCTGGGGCTTACAATTATTACATAGCGCCCCATAATTTTTGTAACCGCCAGGGGCATCGCGAATCTGTCACCTAATATGGCAGAGCCTTCGTCTGTGACAAACCGGTCGAATTTGGTCCGCCAGAAGATTCCACGGTGGATGCAAGTGCTGAACCTGCTGGTTATCGCCATCCTCTGCTTGAAATCCTGGTCGGCTTTATTTGAACCATCGCTGGCATACGGCTCATTTGATGCAGCGCGGCCTGAGAATCTGAGAGCGCTGCTGGAGCTGGCCGGACGCAACCTTTCGATGATTGCACTGACCGCTCTAGCAATGTGGCGCGCTGAGCGGACCAGTCTGGCTCTGGTCTTTGCCATGCATTTTGTTCGCGAATCTTTTGACATGGGCCTTGCCTTCAAATTTGAAGGAATTCAAGCCCTGAGCTTCGCCCCATTTTTGCTTGCTTACGCTCTTGCCATTCGCCAGCTGCTTCAGGCTCGCCCCCCGGAAGCGGCGCAGTAGGCCGAATCTAGTTTAAACTACATACGAACTACAGGCCTTGCCACGAAATAGACTTCGAAACTTTGCAGACCTTGGAATTAGATCGCCGGGGAGAGTCTCCGGCATGAACACAGGAAAGGAAAACAATGGAAGATTTGAAAAAGTTGAATGAGACCGAACGGGAGGTGTATCGCGACTTATTGAAAGGTCAAACTGCGGTAGTTACCGGCGCCAATTCCGGCATCGGCAAAGGCGTAGCCCTGGCGCTGGGCCAGGCCGGCGCTCAGGTGGTTGTCAATTATGTCGTCGATCCTGAAGCAGCCGAAGGCGTTGCGCATAGCATTGAGCAGAACGGAGGCAAGGCCATTGCCGTGAAAGGCGACGTGAGCAAGGAGGCCGACGTTCAGGAGATGTTCAAGCAGACGATTGGCCACTTTGGAACGGTCGACATTTTGATCAACAATGCCGGCCTGCAGCGCGACGCAAACCTTGTTGATATGACCCTCGAACAGTGGGAGTTTGTGTTACGCGTCAACCTGACCGGGCAATTTCTCTGCGCTCGCGAAGCGGTGCGCGAATTCCTGCGGCGCGGCGTAGTGATGGAACGTTCCGTCGCCTGCGGCAAGATCGTATGCATGAGTTCGGTGCACGACATCATTCCCTGGGCCACGCACTGCAACTACGCTGCTTCCAAAGGCGGCGTGCTGATGTTTATGAAATCCGTCGCTCAGGAACTGGCCCCCAAGAAAATTCGCTGCAACGCCATCAGCCCTGGCGCGATCAAGACGCCGATCAACCAGCAGGCCTGGTTTACGGCGGATGCCGAAGAGAAGCTGCTGGAATTGATTCCCTACAAGCGCGTTGGCGTGACCGAAGACATTGGCCGCGCTGCCGTGTGGCTCTCCTCGGACCTCTCCGACTACATCAATGGCATTACCATCTATGTCGACGGCGGTATGACCAACTATCCCGGCTTTGCGACCGGCGGTTAAGGCAAGGATCAAAATCATGGCAGAACAAAACTACGATGTCATTATCATCGGCACCGGCGCCGGCGGCGGGACGCTGGCGCACAAACTGGCCACGCAGGCGCCGCATCTAAAGATCCTGATTCTGGAACGCGGCGATTGGCTGCCGCGCGAACAGGAAAACTGGGATACGATTTCCGTCTTTCAAAAGGAACGCTACCATACCACGGAAACCTGGCTGGATTCAGAGGGCAAAGAATTTCATCCAGGCACCGGCTACTGGGTAGGCGGAAACACAAAGGTCTACGGCGCAGCGCTGCTGCGTTTGCGTGAGCGCGACTTCGAAGAGGTGCGTCACGCTGGCGGCATCTCGCCGGCCTGGCCGGTGCGCTATTCGGAACTGGAGCCTTACTATCGCGAGGCGGAGATTCTGTATCGCGTGCACGGCAAACAGGGCGACGATCCAACCGAACCGCCGCGCAGCAGCGACTTTCCCTTTCCCGCCGTTTCGCACGAGCCGCGTATTGCCGAGATGCGCGACGAATTGCAACGTCGCGGACTGAAGCCCTTTCACGTGCCGCTTGGCGTACACCTCAATGAGGCCAATCCTCTGGAAAGCGAATGCATTCGCTGCGGCACCTGCGACGGCTTTCCCTGTCTGGTCAATGCCAAGTCGGATTCCGATATCAGCTGCATTCGACCGGTGCACACACTGCCCAACGTCGACTTGATCGTTCGGGCAAAGGTGCAACGGCTTGTAACCGGCGCCTCAGGCCGCAGCGTTGAAGAGGTCCAGGCTGAGGTCGATGGTCAGATGCGCAGCTTCAAGGGCGGCATTGTGGTAGCGGCCTGCGGTGCAATCAACAGCGCAGCGCTGCTGCTGCGCAGCCATAGCGATCGACACCCACAGGGTCTGGCCAATGGCTCCGGCCAGGTCGGCCGCAACTTCATGAAGCACGTCAACGGCGCCATCCTCGGCATCTCCGATCGCCGCAACCCGACGGTGTTTCAAAAGACCATGGCCATCAACGATTTCTACTGGGGCGAGCCGGACTTCGAATTCCCGATGGGCCACATCCAGTTGCTGGGCAAGGCCAATAAGGACATGCTGCGCGGCGACGCGCCCAAGTTTGCGCCAGGTCGCGTGCTGGAAGAAATGGCCACGCACTCCATTGACTGGTGGCTGACCTCCGAGGACCTGCCGGACGCCAACAATCGTGTGCGCATCAATCAAGACAAAGTGATCCTGGACTACCACGACAACAACACCCAGGGCTACGATCGCTTGATGGCGCGCTGGACCAAATTGCTGCGCGAAGTTGAGAAGACCGATCATATTGTGCCGCACTCGCTTTATCTGCGTAAGAAGATTCCGCTGGCGGGCGTCGCCCACCAGGTGGGAACGGCGCGAATGGGCAAAGACGCGGCCAGCTCCGTGCTCGATGCCAACTGCAAGGCCCACGAACTGGACAACCTCTATGTAGTCGATGGCGCCTTTTTCCCTTCCAGCGGGGCCGTGAATCCTTCGCTGACCATCATGGCCATGGCGCTGCGCGTCGCGGAACATTTGCAGCAACGTATCAAGGGCGGATAAGCAATGAATGAAGAACGCCAGCGTCTGATCCAGGATCGCCAGAATCGCGAAGCGCTGCAAAGCAAGGGCGAGTACCCGCGCGATATCTGGAAAGTCTGGGGACCGTACCTCACGGAACGACAGTGGGGCACGGTCCGCGAGGACTACAGCGCCGGCGGCGACGCCTGGGATACGGTGACCCACGACATGGCCCGCAGCAAGGCCTATCGCTGGGGCGAAGAAGGGATCGGCGGCATTTCCGATTGCGACCAGCGATTGTGCCTGGCGCTGGCCTTCTGGAACGAGCAAGACGCAATCCTGAAGGAACGATTCTTTGGCCTGACCGGCAGCGAAGGCAACCACGGAGAGGATTGCAAAGAATACTATTACTATCTCGATAGCAGTCCCTCTCACGCCTACATGAAGATGCTCTACAAGTATCCACAGCAGGCCTATCCCTACGAACAACTGGTGCGCGAGAATCGAAGTCGCGGGAAACTGGACGCGGAGTTTGAACTGGTCGACGCCGGCGTCTTCGATCAGGATCGCTATTTCGACATCTTCATCGAGTATGCGCGCAGCGCACCGGACGATATATATCTCAAAATTACTGCCTGGAATCGCGGAGAACAGGCAGCTCCATTGCATATTCTACCCACGCTCTGGTATCGGAATGTCTGGTCCTGGAATCGTGGCCCGCGTCCGCAGATGCGCTACGCCGACGGACACGTGCAGTTGAAAGAAGCGAACCTGGGCGATTTTCACTTCTACTGCGATGCGCAGGCGCCCTTTCTCTTTTGCGAAAATGATAACAATGAGGCGCGACTCTACGGAAAGGAAGACTGGAAGGGATATGCCAAGGACGGCATCAACGATTTTGTAGTACAGGCAAAGCGCGAAGCAGTCAATCCGGAGCAAAAGGGAACGAAGACGGCCGCACACTGCCGCAGCCTTGTGGCCCCGGGCCAGAGTTTTACGGTTCGCGCGCGATTGACGGCAAAACCGGCGGCTTCTGCCGATGCGGCCCTGCGCGACTGCGACGCCGTATTTGCGGCGCGGCTCAAAGAAACCGACGAATTTTACGGCGATATTCAGGCGCACATTCCCGATCCCGATTTGCGCCTGGTTCAGCGTCAGGCCTTTGCGGGCATGCTTTGGTCCAAGCAGTTCTATTACTACGACGTAGCGCAGTGGCTGCAGGGCGATCCCGGAACGATTGCGCCGCCCGCTGAGCGGCGACGCGGCCGCAATGCCGGCTGGGAGCATCTCAACAACGCCGATGTGCTGTCGATGCCGGACAAGTGGGAGTACCCCTGGTTTGCCGCGTGGGACCTAGCCTTCCATTGCATTCCACTTTCTATTGTGGATCCAAATTTTGCCAAAGAACAGCTGACGCTATTGACCCGCGAATGGTATATGCATCCCAACGGTCAGCTGCCGGCCTACGAATGGTCCTTCAGCGATGTAAACCCGCCGGTGCATGCCTGGGCCGCGCTGCGCGTATTTCAGATTGAGCGCAAGATTCGCGGCGGCGATGGCGATATCGACTTTCTGGAAGGCATTCTGCACAAACTGCTGTTGAATTTCACCTGGTGGGTCAACCGCAAGGACGCCGAAGGAAACAACATCTTCGAAGGCGGCTTTCTGGGCCTCGACAATATCGGGGTCTTTGACCGTAGCAAACCGCTGCCCACCGGCGGCCGCATTGAACAGTCCGACGGCACCAGCTGGATGGCCATGTATTCGCTCAACCTGATGCGCATCGCCATTGAAGTGGCTGCTCATCGGCCAATCTATCAGGACATTGCTACCAAGTTTTTCGAACACTTCATGTACATCGCCAGCGCCATGACCAGCTTCGGCGATCAAAACTCCGATTTGTGGAACGAGGAGGACGAGTTCTACTACGATGTATTGCAAAAGCCGGATGGTCAGCGCATCCCGCTGCGCATCCAGTCGATGGTTGGCTTCATTCCGATGTTTGCCGTGGACATTCTGGACGCCGAGACGCTGGACCGGGTGCCGGAATTCAAGCGTCGTCTGGAATGGTTCCTGGAGAATCGTCCGGAACTGGCGCGCCTGGTGGCCAGCTGGTCCGAACCGGGCCAGGGGCAGATTCGACTTTTCTCTTTGCTCAAGGGCCACCGCCTGAAGCGACTGCTGGCGCGCATGCTGGACGAAGACCAGTTTCTTGCGCCCAACGGCATCCGCGCCCTATCCAAACGTCACGACTCGAATCCTTATGTATTTGTTGCCGGGGGCGAATCCTTCACGGTACGCTATACGCCGGGCGAGTCGGACAGCGGGCTCTTTGGCGGCAACTCCAACTGGCGCGGCCCGATCTGGATGCCGGTGAACTATTTGATCATCGAGTCGCTGCAGCGGCTGCATCACTACTACGGCGATGAGTTCCGCGTAGAATTTCCGCCGGACTCCGGTAAGACGATCTCACTGGCCGAGGCGGCGCATGAAATTGGCCGACGCCTGACCAACATTTTCTTGCGCGGTCCCGACGGCCGCCGACCGGTATTTGGCGATGTCAAAAAGTTTCAGGAAGACAAGCATTTTCGCGACTACCTGAACTTTTACGAGTACTTCCATGGCGATACCGGGCGCGGCGTGGGCGCATCGCACCAGACCGGCTGGACCGGGCTGATCGCCAAAATCATCCAGCCGCGCGGCGGCGCGCGATGAACAAAGCAGCCCGATTGATTCTCTTCTATGCGGCCGCCTTCTTGCAGGGCGTCTGCCTGGTAGTTCTGCCTGGCGCCGCGGACATCATCAAGCAGGCTGACCAGAACGGCATCAGCTCCGAACAATATGGCTGGTTCACCATCCCCTTGATTGTTGGCGTCATAGCCGTCAGCTTTACGATGAGTTTCTTGCCTTCCAGTCCGCTGGCGCGTATGAGTCCCGGAAAACTGTTCCGACTGGGCGCGGCGGTGGACGCGGCCTTCCTGGGACTGCTTGCCCTTTCCCGACTGACGCTGGGTCAGCCGCTGCTATCGCTGGGCGTTTTTCTCGCAGCGCAGCTGATGCTGGGCATGGGCTTCAGCTTGCTGGTTTCGGTACTCAATACGCAGGTGATCGCACTCTATCCGGCGCGCAGTCACACGGTGCTGACCGGTATGCACGCCACTCTGGGCATTGGCGCGGCGGCGGCGCCGCTGCTGGTCAATGCTGCGGCCGCCAGCGGCAGCTGGCAGCTCGCGCCGGCGCTCAGCGCGCTATTGTTTCTGGTTTTGATTCTGCTTCCATTCGGAATGAGCGCACCGACAGCGGCTTCGGCGCGCGCTGACGCTGCATCGCAGCGACTGCCGGCAGGCGCCTGGTTTTTCCTGGCGGCAATTGTGCTCTACGGAATTGTTGAGGCCATTGTCGCCTACTGGAGCGTCGACATGCTCAAGAACGAGCGCGGTCTTGATGCTGCCGAGGCCAAGTTGGCGCTTTCCCTTTTCTGGTTTGCTGTAACTCTCGGTCGGCTGGCGGCCTCGGCCGCAGCGCTCTATCTTTCCAGCCGCGCAGTCTACTTGCTGTCGGCGCCGCTGGTCATTGGCTGCCTGGCAGCAGTGGCCCTGGCGCCTGGCGCCAACGCCTGGTCCATGCAGCTGCTCTTTGCCGCACTTGGATTTGGCGCCTCGTGGTTCTTTCCCTTTTCCATCAGCCTGAGCATCGAGCGCTATCCGCGCCACGAGGCCGCTCTCTCGGCGCTGGCGCTGGCTGCGCTGATGGCTGGCTACGGCATTGGACCTCCGGCCATTGCCGCCGGACTGAGTGCAAAGCTGACGACCTTGAGCGGCGCTTTTGCAATCGCCGCTATCTTCGGTTTGCTCTATGGCCTGGCGGCCCTGCGCGCTGCAACAATGCGACACACCACAGCCGAGGCGACGCCATGAAAATCCAGCATCCGCTATTTCGAAACGTCCCTGGTCTGATCTGGCGTCGGGCAGCGATGCTGGCCGGGCTGGCCATTGTTGTGCTGCACTGCGCTGCAGCGGGCGCGGCGCGACCGGATTCCGTTGGACCCGTAACAATCAGCGTTTCCAATCTGGAGCGCTCCATAGACTTTTACACCAAAGTCCTCGACTTTCGTCTGCTCGCTAAAGAGCAGCAATCGGGCGCGACGCTGGACCGACTGCAAGGGCGCAGCGGCGTCAGCAGACAGGTGGCGCGGCTGCAATTGGGAACGGAGATCATCGAGCTGGCCGCCTACCAGACGCCGCGCGGCCGGCCCTATCCGGAGAGTCGCTCCAACGATCGCTGGTTTCAGCACCTGGCAATTGTGGTGCGCGATATGGATCAAGCCTACCTGCGATTGCAGGCGGCTCATGTGCAGGCGGCCTCCGCCGGCGGACCGCAGACCCTGCCCCTGAGCAATCCGGCGGCGGCAGGCATTCGGGCCTTTTACTTTAGAGATCCTGATAATCACTATTTAGAAATTATCTACTTCCCTGCCGGCAAGGGAGATCCTCGCTGGCAGGAGCCTGGACCGCTCTTTGCCGGCATTGACCACACGGCAATTGTTGTGAGCGATAGCGAACGCAGCGCTGCTTTCTATACCGGCGTGCTCGGACTCAATCGAGCCGGCGGCAGCGAGAATATTGGACCGGAGCAGGAGCGATTGAACAACGTCGTCGGCGCGCACTTGCGCATCTCCACTTACCGATCGCCTTCCGGCCCGGGCATTGAATTCCTGCAATATCTCGAACCGCGCGACGGACGGCCGACGCCTGCCGATCTGACGCCGTCCGATCTGGCCAGCTGGCAGACCATTGTGCAGCTGGAAGGCGATCCGGAAAAGATTTTTGGCGCCATCCAGGCGGCCGGAGGCAAAGTGCTGAGCGCCGGTCTTGTCCAGGACTCAGCCTCGCCGTCCAATTCAGAATTGCTGGTACAGGATCCCGATGGTCACGGCCTATTACTGCACATCAAACGGCGCTGAACCGAATGCCGGCGGCGCATCCTTGCGTATCCGAAGCGCTCAATCCAGCCGCTGATACATTGCCGGATTGGCGCGCAATACCAGTATGGATTCATAGGCTTCCAGCCGGCCGCGGATGCGCACCGGACGCGCAATCAAACCCAGCACGGCGCGATTGACCTGGCCGCCATTTTCGTCGCTGAGCAGCATGAGGTACTCGCGCCCGTCCGCTGCGTGCACCAAAAGCATGGGCGGGATGCCGCCGCTGATACAGCGCTCGGCGCAGGCGCGGTGTACCAGATGGCGCCCCGGATTCATGGCTCCCAGATAGCATTTGCTGTCTACGATTTCGCCAACAAAAGTGAATTCGCCCAGAACAGTCGGCGGCGAATGCTCTGACGATTCGCCCGACGCTGGACGCACAGAATCAGCCGCAACTTCAATCATTGCTGCGCCCCGATTGTAAAGCAGGGATCCGCTCAAGGTTACGCGCTGGCCGCTGTAGGGTCGAACCAGCGAATCGGCGCCGTGCTTAAAGGGCGCCGAGAGCAAGTAGCGCGTATGCACTGTTGGGCCGCCCGGGATCGCACGATCGACGACCAACTGCGGATAAGGGTCCATAGAAACAACGCCGCTGAATTTACGCTGCACGCCAAATTCCAGATACGATGGATCAAACGTGCGCTGTGCGCCAGCAAGCAGCGCGGCTGTCGCGCCAATGAAGGTCAATGCAAGAAGAAGTCCAATTACAAAATGCCGGCGCACGCGCCGCGTAAGCGGCGCTTGCCATCCAATGAAGAATTCTTGTTCGCTGTTCGCTGTCATTGCAGGCGCCGGCAATCAAGATAGCGTAGCTGGCTCGACCAGGGTTCCTGGCGCTTTCGGCCGCGGATCAACATAAACAATTCCTTTCACAATGCGCAGAGCGTAGGTTTCCAGTTTTTCGCGGAAGGGCGGCGGCGCGCGGCCGTCCTCGGGCCGATACTGGTAGCCGTGCCAGGGACAGGTTATGCAACCATCCACAATCTGGCCCTCGCCCAGCGGCCCAAGTTGATGGCGGCAAACATTGCTGACAGCTGAAAAGCCGCCAGCGTGTCGAAAAATAGCAATGCGCTCGCCATCCACCGCAATGATTCGGGCGCGATTCAGGGCAATCTGGTCTGCAGCGCAGACGCGAACCAGACCATCAACCCCTTCCAATCGATCGGTCGCGGCGCGATCTATGCTCCTTTCGCGCAGAGCAGAGATCAGATGCAGTGTGCAGACCGTTGCCAGGCCTGCAGCAATCAGCCAGATAAGCAACGGATCTCTTTCGCTTTGCAATGCGCCCATGGAGACATGCAGGATCAAGAGTGCATAGGCGACGTAGACGCCGAAGTGAATCAACTTCCAGATTTGAGGCCGTAACTGCGCCAACCAGAAGTCATGACTGCTAGCGGCCATGGTTGCCAGTATGCCGAGGGCAAGAAAACCGGGAATTTGAAATGGATAGTCGCTGAGTTGCTGCACGCGCGCTTGCAGCGTCCAAACGCTGGCCAGCGGGTGCTCATCGCCAAAGCCGTGAAACTGAATCAAGCTGAACAGTCCATGAACCAGAGCGAGCAGGAACATGGCAACGCCTAGATGGCGCCGATTGTAAAGCAGCGGCAGGAAAGCCGGATGCAGTCTGGTCAGCGGACCGATGCAGAGTATGGCATGCAGGAGCAGTAGCGCACAACTGCCAGAAGCGCGAATTACGATGGTCTCCGCGGTGGCCTGCGGGAAAGAGTAGGCGCTGCATGCGCCAAACACGATGAGGTATGCTGCGACCACTGCAAACAGCGCCAGATCATAGCGAATCTTGAATGGGTTCCAGGAAATGATGCGATAGTTGTTACTCATAGCGCTGGCATGCTCCTCAGCGGCGCTGCCGCAACGGCTTGCTGATCCAGCAGGCTATAGAGAATGATCTGGCGCGGCTTGTGCAGCACGCCGCAACGCTCCGCGGCGACGATCCAGCTACGCCATCCATCGCCCACCGGCCCAAGCAAGAGCGCATCCGCCGGCAAGCCTCTGGCCGGCAACGGACCTTCGGCGCCTTCATACAGCAGCCACTCCGGGGGAAGGATGCCATGCGAAACCTTGATTTGAGCGTAGCAATCGGCGCCCGCCTGCAGCAGATGGAATTGCCAGCGCAGGCTGCCCTGCTCTTGTGCTGCGCGATGAACCGGCCTTGCCGCCCGTGGCGCTGCGCTCTCAAGAGCGGGAGCGATACGCTGATTTTCGAGTTGAGGCGCGCGCTGCCAGAGCGCAACGCCCGCCGCTGCGCCGGCGACCAGCGGCAAGGCCGGCATCAGCCAGCGGTGCAGCCTGCGCAGCGAAGAAGTCAACGGCGGCCTCGCGCACGGCGCTGCCGCAGCAACATTTGAAAGTCAACGATGCTCAATAGCGGCCAGAATGCCGTTGCGGCCGGAAAGAACAGAAAGCGCAGTCCAAATGGACTGCCGTGCAATGCACGGTCGCGGCGCTTGAAGCTTGAGCCAATGAAGTAGACAGCATAGTAGCAGCCCGCTGTCAGATAACAAACAAAAAGCTTCTCCAGAATAGCTGCAGATTCCGCTGACATCGAACAGGCGACCTGCCAGAAGGAACTCTGGCACGCAAGCCGTGGTCAAGTGAATTCGCCTATCCAGGTCTTGACCGTGAAAATCAAAAAGAACACGCGCCGGTCCACGACGCCCAGGGGACATAAACGACGCCCGCCGCAATCTGGAAGCTGAGGACGGCCATTGCAATTTGCTCATGCCAGCTGAATCGTCCGGGCGCCGGCGCCCGATAGTCGGAGGGTGAAGGATGAGACCGCCAGGCAGGCCAAAGTCGCCGCCGCCGCATCGCAATCAACAAGCAAGGTGGTAAACCTGGCCTTCTATCGACTCAAGCGCAGCTTGCAGGCCGAAGGATTTGACCTGATCACCGACGCTGACGGCAAAGTGACGCTGGTGATTCGCGCGCATTCTCGCTAAATTTCGCTCGCCTCAGGCTAGATCACATCGCGATATCGCTCCGAGCATGGCCGAATCGGAAAGCGAAATCCAAAGACTCAAGCGCATCATTGAAGCCTATGAAAAGCTCACCTCACTGAGTCGCACGGAACTCCTGGAGGCGGATAGCATCATTGAGGCGCAAGAACGCGTCCAGGCTCTGACGCGCGAAGAAATCCGCGCCCTGCACCATACGATCCACGAGCTGGGAGTTTCGGAAGCGAATTTGCAGGAAAAGATCAAGGAGGCCCTCTCCGAGGATTCCAGCAACGAGCAGCAGATTCTGGAGGAACTTGAACGCCTGCGCGGCCACAGCGGATCTGATTTTTACGTCGATCTGTTCCGCGTGCTGGTGCACTATGACTTCAGCGCAGAAGAAGCGGCGCAACACTGGGCGGCTATTCTGGAGCACAATCGCGAGATGGCGCTGCGCCTGGGGCGCCCGGTAAGTTTTCGCGCCGCGCTGCTGGACTACTTCATCAGTCAGAATCGCATTCTGAAAAATCCTAAAATCATCGAAATCAGTCTCTTCGACGAGGTGCTGCGATCGAGTCATGAGGACGAACTGACCGGACTGTTCAATCGCCGCTATCTGGAGAAGGCCTTGCCGCGCGAGGTGAAGCGCGCCCAGCGCCACCAGAGTCCGCTCTCCGTCCTGATTCTGGATATCGACGATTTCAAGAAATACAACGATGTCTATGGCCACGCCGCCGGCGACGAAGTGATGCGCAGCGTCGCACGCATCTTGCACGAGAATTTTCGCAGCGAGGACATAGCCTGTCGCTATGGCGGCGAAGAGTTTGTGGTCATTCTGCCTGAAACCGACTGCAAGCAAGCGCTGGCCGTTGCTGGACGATTTGTGGAGTGTGTGCGAGATACACGCTTTGAATTTGGCGCGGTCACAGTCAGCGGCGGCATTGCGCAACTGCCGCTGCACGGAGACTCGGGCGGCCTTCTGATGCTGCAGGCAGATCGCGCCCTGTACCGCGCCAAGTCGGAAGGCAAGAATTCAGTGCTGGTTGCCGGCTGAGTCCGCTCAAAGGTCGCTTTGCGGGGCGCCAAAAACGCCGACCAGTCCAGCTTCATAACGATCCAGGGCCGCCCCAACGGCGACACGGCAGCGGCCAAGATCGAGCAGGCCCTCGCCAGTGCTGGCGCCCAGCAGCTCCAGCGAGATCGAGCATTCCGCCGCCAGAGCCAGTAGCGCCGCTTCCTGTCCCGGCGGCGGCGAAATCAGAGCGCAGCCATTGCTTTCCCCAAAAAGCAAAAGATCGTCGCGCTCTGCGCTGCAGCGCGCGGCAAGCACCTCCAGCGCCGCCGGGTCCAGACGGACTCCGGGGCAGCTGCGCTGCTCGCTATCATAGATGAATCGAAAGAGCCCTACAGCGAGGCCGCCCAGCGAAAGATCATGGGCGCTGGCAATCAGCCCGGAGCGCGCGCCGGCCGCCAGAAACTCGCAGAGCCGCTTCTCGTCTCCAAGATCCAGAGCCGGCGGGGCGCCAGCGCAAAGATTCAGCTGGCGCGACTGGTACTCGCTGCCGCCGAAGGAGGGACGAAACTCGCCGGCCAGAAATATGGCGCGACCTGGACCAGCGATATGCGGCTTGATGCACAGCGCCACATCCTCCAGCAGGCCAACCATGCCAATGGTCGGCGTGGGATAGACCGGACCGTCATCGCTCTCATTGTAGAAGGAAACGTTGCCGCCGGTCACCGGAATGCCAAAAGCCAGACAGGCTTCGCGCAGGCCGCGAACACATTCAGCAAATACATAGTAGTTTTCCGGCGAGTAAGGGTTGCCAAAATTCAGGTTGTTCGTAACGCCAATGGGGACGGCGCCGGTTACAGCGACGTTGCGGGCGCTTTCCGCTGTGGCCTGCGCCGCGCCCAGCGCCGGATCCAGATAGCAGTAGCGCGAGTTGCAGTCGGCAGAAACGGCGATGGCTTTGTTTGATCCCGGGACGCGCGCCAGCCCGCCATCGCCGCCGGGGCCGATGGCGCGCACCAAACCAACCTCCGTGTCGTACTGCTCATAGAGCGGGCGGCGCGAACACACATTGAAGGCCCCCAGCAGATCCAGGAAGGCGGCGCCAAGATCGGGGTGCTGCGGCAAATCTTCATCCTGAAAATTGCGAAGTTGATCCAGATATTCCGGACGCCGTTGCTCGCGGACGTAGCGCGGAGCGCCGCCGCCCAGTACCAGCGAATCGGCCGGAACCGCCGCACAGAGCCGTCCATCGCGATACAGCCGGACGATGCCGTCGTTGGTGACATGCCCGATCTCCACGGCGCTCAGCTCCCAGCGCTTGAATATACTTTTGACTGATTGCTCTTTGCCGCGCTCTACAACTACCAGCATGCGCTCTTGCGATTCGGAGAGCATAATCTCATAGGCATTCATTCCGGCTTCGCGCAAGGGAACCAGATCGAGATTGATGGACATGCCAGCGCGGCCCTTGGCGCTCATCTCGGTAGTGGCGCAGGAGAGGCCGGCGGCGCCCATATCTTGAATGCCCACCAGCGTCTTGCTGGCAATCAGTTCCAGCGTAGCTTCCATCAGTAGCTTTTCCATGAATGGATCGCCAACCTGCACCGCGCTGCGTTTGCTTTCGCTCTCGGCGCTCAGATCACGGCTGGCAAAAGAGGCGCCGTGGATGCCGTCGCGGCCCGTGGCGCCGCCAACAATGAACACCGGATTGCCCTCGCCGCTGGCGCGGGCAAAAGCCATGGCATCGTGCGCAACAATGCCGACGGTCATAGCGTTGACCAGACAGTTGCGAGAAAAGGAAGGATCAAAGAACAGTTCGCCGCCCAACACCGGTATTCCCAGGCTGTTGCCATAGTCGCCAATGCCTTTGACGGCGTGCGTCAACAGATGACGGTTGCGCGCCTGGTCCGGCGGCCCAAAGCGCAGGCTATTCAGCGAACAAATCGGTCGTGCGCCCATGGTAAAAATATCGCGCATGATTCCGCCCACGCCTGTCGCTGCGCCCTGGTAGGGCTCGACCGCGGTGGGATGGTTGTGGCTTTCGATCTTGAAAACGACGGCCAGGCCATCGCCAATATCCAGGGCGCCGGCGTTTTCTTCGCCGGTGCGCGTCAGGCTGCGCGGCGACTCGGTAGGCAGCGTCTTCAGTTGCAGAATAGAATTTTTGTAGCTGCAATGTTCCGACCACAGTCCGGAATACATGCCCAGCTCCGTCGCGGTTGGCCGACGACCGCCCAGAAACTCCCGGATCCGGGCAAATTCTTCAGCGCTGAGCCCATGCTCGATGGCATCTTGCTCCGTGATTTCTTTTTCGGAGTACAACTCGGCGGAAGGGCTCACAGACGCCAGAGGCAGAGCGCGCAAGTCCGGGGCAACTCGAAAAAGCCGCCTTTGCTTGCCCTTGCAGGCGGCGATTTCAAACCAAGCGCATGACCGCCGCAATCCACCAGGGCATCTACGCCCGCCTTTTTGCTCGATTCTATGACCGCTTCATGCAGTCCACCGAGCAGCGTGCGCTGTTTCGCAAGCGTCGACGGCTGCTTTCAAAACTGCAGGGAGATATTCTGGAGATTGGCAGCGGCACCGGCGTCAACTTTGCGTTTTATCCTGCAGGCTGCCGGGTGCTGGCAGCCGAACCGGCGCCAGCCATGATGGAGCGTGCGCGCGCTGCGGCCGCGGCTCTCCCTGAGGGGCGCGCAAACATCGAAACCATACTGGCTGGCGTCGGCGATGCTGAGCTGGAACAGCGTGTAGCGGCAGCCTCCACGGACTATGTGGTTTGCACGCTCGTACTCTGCACTGTTCCCGATCTTCAGGCGGCGCTGGACTGGATTGATTCAAGATTAAAGCCAGGCGGACGGCTGGTATTGATAGAGCACGTCCGCGCCGCAAGCGCCGCCGGTCGGGCTCTGCAGGGCGCATTGAATCCAGTCTGGAAGCGCTTTGCGCTTGGCTGTCACCTGAACCGCGATCCGGCGGCTGCCCTCGGCGGCCTGCGCTATCAACCGATCGAAGAACAAAGCTTTGTATTGACGATGCCCTTCTACTGCGCCGTCTGGGAGAAGCCCGCAAAGGCCGGCGCGCCCTAGCCTGCGGCCAATCCAGTCACAAATTCACCATTTTCCGATAATCCGTTGACGTACTTTAGTTTTTTTTCGGGCTGGGGTCCCTGGGGTTGTCATGCTTGGTTTTCGAACTCGTCTGGTCCTGGCCTTTACGATTCTTGCTTCAGGCTTCACCACCGCCGCCGTAGTCTATTTCTACCAGGTGGCCAAGGAGCAAGTTTACGAACAGATGGCTTTGCGTTTGAAAGACCTGGGCCGATTGGGCCAGTACCAACTGAGTGCAGCAGATCGCCGCACGATTCTGGAACTGAACCAGGTCTGCGTACAGCTGCAGCGAGATCTGGGCAACGGCGCGCTCTCAGCAATCGGGGACGGCGATGTTCGCCAACCGCTGAGCGAGGAGCAAGTCACGGAATTGCAGCGTCGCCCGGATTTTCAGCGACTGGTTCAGGTGATGCGCGGCATCAAACGTTCCACGCGCATCTCCGTAACTGTTCCACAAAACCTCCCGCAAAGCGTTCTGGACCCCGCCGATCGTCCACAGATTCGCTTTGTCTATTTGCTGACGATGATTCCGGAGTCGCCCGATCGAAAGTATCTGCGTTTCATTGTCGATGGCGACTACGAGGCGCTCGACACCAACGGCAACGGCCAAATGGAAGAGGACGAAGAGCCGACTGAAATTGGAATGATCTACAATGTCGAGGGCCAGCCAGAATTGCGCGAGGCATTCGACGGGAAGGTGCTGACCAATCACACTTTCGTTCGCGACGCCTGGGGACTCTGGTTTTCCTCGTATACTCCGATCATTGATCCAGAGACCAATCAGGTAATCGCCGTGATGGGCATTGATCTGGACGTGGAAGGTCCGGCCAATGCACTGAACCGAACATTCTATATCGCCGCGGCCATTTGTGTTGCTTCGCTTGTACTGAGCGTTGGCGTCGCCTTTATTGCTGCGGCCTACTTTGGCCGACCCATTCGCGCTCTGACCGAAGCCGCAGATCGCGTACGCAATCGCGACTTTCAGGTTCGCGCCCCGGTTTTCAGTCGCGACGAACTCGGCCGATTGACGGAAACGTTTAATACGATGGTGGCGGATATCGGCGCCTACTCCAATCATATGGAAGAAATGGTCGCCCGTCGTACGCAGGAGCTGCAGGAGGCGCTCAACCAGGTGCAGGCTCTGAAGTTAAAGCAGGATGCGGATTATTTTTTGACTACGCTTTTGACCAATCCGCTGCTGAAGAACAACAATTCCAGTCCGGCGGTGCAGACTGCATTCTTGATCGAGCAGAAGAAACGATTTCGATACAAGGCATCGGAAGCGCATCTGGGCGGGGACGTCTGTATCACCGGCAATCTGCGCCTGCAGGGCCAGAATTGGACGCTTTTTCTGAACGGCGATGCAATGGGCAAGTCAATGCAGGGCGCCGGCGGCGCATTGGTACTGGGGACGATCGTCAACTCCATGCTCAGGCGCTCCGAGGATGGCGAAACTTCGCGTCTTATCGGGCCCGAGGAATGGCTGCGCGATGCCTGCAACGAACTGCAGAAGGTATTTGTAACATTTGATGGCAGCATGTTGATCAGTTGCATTATGGGCCTGCTGAACGAGAGCGATGGCAGGTTGATTTATTTCAATGCTGAGCATCCTGCGCTGACGCTCTACCGCAAGGGCCAGGCCAGCTTCCTCGATGAGGCGGCGCCGATGCGCAAGATCGGTTTTCCTTTTATCAGCGGCTTTTCTGTGGTACGCGCTCAACTGGAAGCGGGCGATGTGCTCTTTGCCGGGAGCGATGGCAAAGACGATCTGCGCATGGGCGGCGATGAAGGCGTCAACATCATGAACGAGGACGAGCAGCTATTTTTGCGTATCGTGGAGCAATCGCACGGAGACCTCGACCAGATTCGTCAGGCACTGGCGCGCACCGGAGAAATCATTGATGACCTGTCCATTGTGCGCGTGGAGTATCTGGGCCCGAAGGCGGGATCTGGCGGCGCAAATGGCGAAGATTCGAGCGCCGAGAGCGCGAACCAGAGTCTGCGCCAGGCGACGCATCTGATCCGGGAAAGGAAATACAGCGTTGCGCTTCAGCTGCTGGAACAACATTCAAGCATGGAACAGGGATTCTTGCCGCTCTATTATCGCGGCTATTGCCTTTCACGCCTGGGTCGCAGCCGCGAGGCTTTGCCGCTTCTGGAGCAGGCTTACCAGCAAGATCGACTGCAAACGGCCGTGCTGCGGCTGCTGGGAAAACTTTATCTCAGTATGGGCGATGCGCGAGCGGCAACTCGCTTCCTGAGCGAGGCAGTTAAGCTTGAACCGGAGCATGAGAATTCCGCCCGCCTCCTGCGCAAATTACAGCAGGTCGATGAAGCTTAGAGCCGGTCCCAAAACCGACGCCGTGGGACAAGGATGTCGCACCATTCGGCAAGCGCCGTCTGGCGCGAAGCCGAATCGCAGCGATTTGAAGCTTTGCTTCAAATCGCGTTATAGCCTCAAAGCGGCAGGGACGACGTTTTGAGACCTGCTCTTAAACGCAATACCGCTCAGGCCAGAGCCGAGAGACGATCGTCATCGGGCGGCATCTCGCGATTCTGCGCGGCGCCAAATTGTGAAGTGGCGTCCAGCTTTTCAGCCTGACTTTCCAGCGTGCGGATGCTTTCCAGCAAAACTCCGCCGCCATCTACCAAACCGCTCACGGAATTTTCCAGAGAACTGAGCGCCCTGGAAAGCTCATTGCCGCCATGCTTCTGTTCGTCCGCCTGTGATTGCAATTCCACGCTGGCTTCACGCAGGCGGGTCAGGTGTTCGCCCAGTCGTCCATTGATGCGCTCCTGCTGCTCCACTGTATTCAAAAATCCAGAGAGACTGTCGGCAACGTCCATCATGGTCCGATCTTGACTGGCAACCTCCACCGCAGCGGCCAGCGAGTGCTTGCGCACCTCGGCAAGATCGGCGGCATTTTGCTGAACCGCGTCCTGGATCAGCGAAGCGTTGCGACCGCTTGACTCTGCCAGCCGCCCCACTTCCGTAGCCACGACTGCAAATCCGCGGCCAGAGTCGCCAGCCCGGGCTGCTTCGATCGAAGCATTCAGCGCCAGAAGATTGGTTCGATCGGCCAGTTCCGCCATGATTCCGTTGACTTCCTGCACCTTGCGAAAGGAATCCACCATGCGTTCTGCGGGAGCGCGCAGCGCATCCATCGCCGCACTGACACGATGCGCCGCATCCAGCGCCAATCGAATGCGACTGTTCAATGCGGAAAAAGAACGACGCAACTCTTCGGTAGTATCCTGCAGCGAACGCGAATCGCCGCTGAGACCCTCCAGGCGCTGCTGTTGATCGCGAGCTGTCCGCGCCGAGCTTTCGGTGGTGGTGGAAAACTCCTCCAGCGTAGCGCTCATTTCCTCGAAGGAGGCGCTATGGGCCGCCACCAATTCATTGTACTGATCGGCAAAACCGCGCAGGCCGCGCGAGGTAACGCCCACCGACGATGCCGCGCGCAACATGCTTTCCGACTGCAGCTCAACCGTAGCCAGCGACTCCTGGGCGCGCGCTCGTTGACGATCTGCCGCGCCGCGCAGCTCCAGAAGCAAGCCTATGACCATGTAGACGATAAACGCTCCGGCCGGTAGAAACAGAATCTTCAAAGCCTCCAGGGAGCCGCTCAGCGTGCCGGCGGCATTGATCAATTCCGGATCTTCGGTGAGTTCCAGTCCAACGCTCAGGCCGGCATAGAGCGCGGCAGCCTGCATGATCATCGCCAGCAGCCCGGCAAAAAGCGTCAATCGCCGCGAGGCCAGAAATCCTGTGCTGAGAATATAGAAAAAGAAAATCAAATAGAGCACGTGCGAATCGAGCACATTCTCCGCAGAGGCCGGCCCGGCCAGCGCGCCCGCCACGATGACCAGCCCAAGCACTATGATATCGATTTGCGTAAGCAACGCGGCAAACCACAACGGCGGGCGGCGACGACGATTCCAGAGCGTAAAGACCACGGCATACACAAGCATTGTGCTGATAGCCGCCAGGTAGACGTAGTTCTGCAGCAGCGGCGAGGATTGCCAGGATAGCGCAACGCTGGCATAGTAGAGCGTTGTCAGACCAAAGCGAATCCGGTTGATCAATACCGGTCCCCGGCCCAAAAGCCAGGATTCCGATTTCGTCTGCGCCATGGCCGTACTCCCCGAGCTGCGATGCAATCGCATCGGCAGCCTGAGCCTGCAGGCTTGCGCTTACAAGAAGGAATTAGGGCAGGATCTGACCGGCCATCTGCAAGGCCTGCAAATGCCTCGAGCCAGGCTAGTGCGCAACAGGAGATGCCACGGAACCGATGCAACTGGAATGATCAGTTGCGTTTTGCTGCACATTGATATTCAGCCCAAACACGGTTGTTTCCGCCGACTTGCCGCTCACTGCAAAGGCGCCAAGCTTTCGCAAATCATATGCATCTGGATTCTCAAGCAGTTCGTAGCTTTGGTCGCTGACGACCACAGCGGCCCCACAGGTCTTGGTCAGGCCCTCCAGCCGCGAAGCAAGATTGACCGTATCTGAAATCACCGTGAGTTCCATGCGCTGTTCGCCGCCAATGGCGCCAAGCATCACCGGTCCGCTGTGAATGCCGATGCCAATTTCGATGGGCCGATACCCGGAACGTCGACGATGCTCATTGAAAATAGCAAGCTCCAGTTGCATGCCAATGGCAGCTTCGAGCGCATCCTCCGGGCGATTGGGGAAGAGCGCCATGATAGAGTCGCCTATGTACTTATCAATGTGGCCGCCGCAGCGCTGAATGATGGGGTTCATTCGACGCAGGTAAGAGTTCAGGAAATTGAAGTTTTCGGCCGGCGTCATTGACTCCGACAGCGCAGTAAAGCCGCGGATGTCGCTGAACAACACTGTCATCTGCCGCTGCACCTGGTCGCCAGGTTGCAGCTCCAGAACTGAATTTTTGCCCAGGATTCGTAGATACTCGGAGGGCGCCATTCGTGCGTAAGCCTCAGTCAATGCCGTTTGCGCCACAAGCGAAGCGCTCTGCAGTTCAATGGCAGCGCGCTGCGCCAGTTCCTTATCCCTGCGCAAGACGTTCATGCGATCGGCGAGGCCCAGCGAAAGCAGAGTTACCTCGGCGACGCTGCCAAGCTGCATGCCGTACTGCGTCACAAAGTTCAGCGGCAGTGCGCCAAATGTTTTTAGCGCATAGAGCGCTCCGCCAACCGCCAGCAACAGAAAGGCTGTGACGTAATAGCGCGCCGGCCGGTAGCCCGCTTGCAAACTGAGAAAACCGGCCAGAATGCAAAGCAGCGAGGCGGCCAGACCCAAAAAAACCACCATGATGGCGCCTTGCGTCAATGGGATCAGCAGCGCCAGCGGCGACGCCAGCACGGCGGCGAGGGTTGCAGCCTGCAAAGCGCGGTGCAGTCGCGGCGCTGTCTTGCTGGTGTCCAGAAAGTGCATGGTAAAAGCCAGCACGCCGCATTCCAGCGCCGCAGCCAGCGCTGGATTCATCTTTCGCGCCAGCATCGTCCAGTTTGGCCAGAGATATTCAAAGGCCAGACCATACTGAGAGAAGATAAACAGGCCACATAGACTTATATAAACAATGTAAAGTAAGTAGCCTCGGTCGCGAAGCGAAAGAAAGAGAAACAAGTTATAAACCGCCATCACCGCTACGATGCCAAAGTAAGCGCCAAGCAGCGCTTGATCATTGTGGTCCTCGGCATAGAAGGCCGCCGGGGACCAGAGGCTCAAAGGCATCTGCATGCTATCTTGCGTCTGGCAGCGCAAAAAATAGACTGCGCCCTGCCGCGGCGGATGCAGCCGAAAGACGAAGTTGCGATGTGCGATCGGCCGGCTGGAAAAGGGAAGCAAGAGGCCGGCGCTTTGATGCGACAGTCGCTCTCCTTCCAGACCATAGAAATCGATCCGATCCAGCAGTGGAAATGCGGACTGCAGCAGCCACTCACGCCCGGCGATGCTGTCGCTCAGTTCGATCCGCAACCAGTAAACCGATCGAGTAAAACCAAAGTTCAGACTGGAGCTTGCCGCTGGCTGAAAACGATGCTGAAAGGACGGCGCGCTGACATCGGTTAGCTGCAGCCTGCCCTCGGGATCCTCCAGATAGCTGATCGCAGGGCCCGGATCGACGCGATCGGCCGCCGCTGGCATTTGCAGAGGGGCCGCCGCGAGGCTGGAAGCGCCGGCCGCGATCGCCAGCTGCGCCAGAGCAATGATCACTAAAGCTGCACCGCGGCGACCGTTCATGCTGAAACAGTCGCACCACGAGCGGCGCTCTTACAAAAAAAATTGCCTGGCGGCGCAACTGGCGCCTGATAGAGGCCAGAAAGCGCCGCCAGAGCGGCCGCTTAGAGCCCCGGCTGCACCATGTTTTCCGGACGCACAAAGGCATCGAAGTCTTCGGATTTGACCAGACCGAGGCCGATGGCCGCCTCGCGCAAGGTGAGGCCCTCCTTGTGAGCGTGCTTGGCAATCTTTGCGGCGTTATCGTATCCAATATGCGGATTCAGGGCTGTCACCAGCATCAATGAGCTCTCCAGGTGCTTCTGGATATTTGGTCGCAGGGCCTCAATTCCCACAGCGCATTTTTCATTGAAACTCAGGCAGGCGTCGCCCAGCAGCCGAATAGAATTAAGCACATTGAATATGATCAAAGGCTTGAAGACATTGAGTTCAAAATTGCCAGAGCTGCCGCCTACGTTAACGGCCACGTCATTGCCAATCACCTGGGCGCAGACCATGGTCATTGCCTCGCTTTGCGTTGGATTGACCTTGCCTGGCATAATCGAAGATCCGGGTTCATTGTCCGGTATGTGCAGCTCGCCCAGGCCGCAGCGCGGTCCGCTGGCCAGCCAGCGAATATCATTGGCAATCTTCATCAAGTCGCAGGCCAGCGTCTTGAGCGCGCCGCTGCATTCGACCAGCGCGCCATGCGAGGCAAGCGATTCAAATTTGTTGGGCGCGGAAACAAAGGGCAGACCGGTCAACTTTGCAATCTGAGCAGCGGCCTTCACGGCAAATTCGGGGTGCGTATTGAGTCCGGTGCCAACGGCAGTGCCGCCAAGCGCCAGCTCGTAAATGCCAGGCAGCGCGCGCTCCAGGCGCTCCACGGCATGTTGCAGCATGGAAACATAGCCGGAAAACTCCTGTCCCAGCGTCAGCGGTGTGGCATCCATCAGGTGCGTGCGGCCAATTTTAATGATGTCCTTGAACTCATCGCTTTTCTTTCGCAGAGTGTCGTGCAGCTGTTTGACCGCAGGAATCAGATGGCCAACAACCCGCTCGCCGGCAGCGATGTGCATGGCCGTCGGGAAGGTATCGTTGGAAGACTGGGCACAGTTGACATGATCGTTGGGATGAACAGGCGTCTTTGAACCGCGTTCTCCGCCGGCCATCTCGATGGCGCGGTTGGAAATCACTTCGTTAGTATTCATGTTGGTCTGTGTGCCAGAGCCAGTTTGCCAGATCACCAGCGGAAAATGATCGTCCAGTTTTCCCTCGATTACCTCGTCAGCCGCGCGAATGATCAAGTCAGCCTTGTCCGCGGGCAGAATACCGAGCTCCTTATTTGTCTGCGCTGCGGCCTTTTTCAATACGCCAAGCGCGCGCACCATTTCACGCGGAAAATGATCGTGCCCAATCTTAAAATTCATCAGCGAACGCTGCGTTTGAGCGCCCCAGTATCGATCGGCGGGCACTTGCACCTCGCCCATGGTGTCTTTCTCAATGCGGTATTGCGACATGCGCACAGCTTGCTTGCCGCTTTTGGGACGTCAATTCGATCGCGAATAGAGATCGCCGAAGCGCGCCGTTTCCAGCAGAGAGCGAAAGATCTCCAGGGCCTGGTCGCGTTGAGCCGACTCATAGCGCAGCTCCACAGACAGGCCGCGATTGGGCCGCAGCAGGTAGTACTCGATGAACTTGAAATCCCGCTGGCCTTCCGGCGACGGAGAAGCCGCGAGGTCCTCTTCGTCGAAACGCAACAGTGGCGGCGCTTGCGGTCGGTAGCGGTCGCTTAAAGAACTCTCCAGCACCGCGCAATAACCGTCGCCGCGCTGCCTCGAAGTCCGGCGCAGGCGTCGATCAGGACCTGGGGCCGTATCGCAGCGCATGCCGTGCAAGGCCGATAAACGCCGTTCAAAGCGCAGAGCCTCCTTCAGCTGGCGGTCCAGGCCGCGCTTCAGATCACGATCGAGAATGAATTCGTCAAGTGCTGGAAAGCGGCGATCGCGATCCCAGATTGTAGAGCGAATCGTCAAAGCAAAGCCATCGCGGCCCAGATAGACCGCGGCCTGAAGCGGGTCGAGTTGCAGAGTAGCCGCATCTTCGGCGCGCATGAAGCGCCAGACGCCATCCAGGCGTAGCCGCCACGAAAAGCGCTCGCTGAGTACTACCGTTTGTCGACCATCATCGGCTCGATACACAAAGGGATCGCTGGCCAGATCGTAAGCGGCAAAGTCGTCGCGCTCCGCCGCCTGATTGATACGCTGCGCCGCTGCCGCCGCTGCCAGCCGCAGGGCAGCCGAAGGACGCTCTTCAAACATGGACATGGCGCGCAACGCCTTCCACAGCAGCATGGCCTCCTCCTTCAATCCCTCGCGCCAGAGGGTCGCCGCCTCTTCCAGATGTAGCGGAGCGTCGCGCAGGTCGGGGATAGCTGGCCGCCAGTTGCCCTGGTAAGGATCAAAACGCAAAGCGCCCTGTTGGTTGATTTCGAAGCGACGGCCGCTTTGATCGAGGACGCGATGCCAGGTGCGCGGGGCTTCCAGTGCGCGACTCAAACGCGCCGCAAAGCCGCGGGCGCGCTGCGATTCTTCGCCAATCCAATCCTCACGCAGCAAAAGGTCGATGCGCTCCTGCTGTCGCGTGAGCTCTTCGGGATCCGGACTCAGCGCAGTATCGGCTGCATCCACGCTCTGCGCCCTCAGGGGCCCGATGGACAGCAGCATAAGCATTGGCGCAAGCAGGGCCCGAAACGCGCCCGACCTGTGTGCGCTTCCAGGAGAAGTCCGGCGTCGCCTCACTTCTTTAGTATCGATCCGGAGCGCGCGCCCTGAAGCCCAATCCTGTACCCCGGCGCTGCCCGAGGCCAATTTGATTTGACTGGCGCCGCATGGAAAACGCCACTCCAGGGGCCGTGGCGCTTGAAGAAGAAAAGGACGCCTTCCAATCGATCAAGAATCTGGTGAAGCCCATACTGGATTTCATGGTTGATATCCAGCCAGAGGGACTGGAACATATTCCGCTGCAGGGGCCCGCTGTACTGGTCGGCAACCATCGCTCCGATATGGACCCCTTTATCGTCGCCTCAGTTGTACCGCGCTACATTTCGTGGGTGGCCGCCGAGTATACCGAACGTATCCCGATCATGAAGAATCTGGTGCGGGACACGGGGGTGATTCCTATGCAAATTGATGGCGCTGTGGCCGTGTCCTCGATCAAGCGCATCATGGCCTCGCTCAAGAATGGAGAATTGCTTGGGATTTTTCCCGAGGGCCACGACTACATGGTGCGCAACGACTTTACAGCGCCGATGGCGCCCTTCCACGATGGCTTCGGCATCTTCGCACTGCGCGGCAAGGCGCCCATTGTTCCCTTTGTGTTGACCCCGCTGGACGAAAGCCTGGAAACTATTCCGTTGCCGGCGCGGCTGCGATCGATGCTGGGCCTGCCGGAAGAAGTGGCGCGCATTCCACACCGCATTCAATATCGCTCAGTGCGCGTTTCCTTTCTGGCGCCGCTGGATATCGTCGAGTATTCCGGGCGGCCGGACGCCGAATCAGTTCCAGCAATCTCCGCCGAAATACGCAGACGCATGCATCAAAAGCAAAAAGAAACAGGAATGGTTTCAACATGAAGCGTCTTCTGGTCCTTATCATCTTTTTCTCCTGCGGATGGCACAGCCTGGCGGCGGCGCCCGACGAGCTGACGCAGACGCTATCAAACTCGCCGCAGGAACTGCAGGATTTGCAGCAAACTCTGCTCAATTTTCGTTCGCCGCCTCCGGCTGGACTGCGGCCGCTGGCCGGCCATCGATTTCGAGTGGATCTCTTTACGATTGAGCCTGGCGCAGCGCCCTACTCCGTTTGGGGCCATACGGCGCTTCGCATTTACGACGCCGCGCATGATCGCGATCTGGTCTTCGATTTTGGCCGCTTTCAATTTGATGATCGCTTTTTTGAACGCTTCTTGCGCAACCAGCCGCAATATGAACTGGGCGTAGATCCTTTGCTGCGCACCTTTCTGTTCTATCAGCGCTATGAAAACCGGCGCATCTATGCACAGCAATTGCTGCTGAGCGATGCGGAAGCTCAGGCGTTGCTGCTCAAACTCCTGACGAACTACCGGCCAGAGAACCGCGTCTATCGCTACAATCACTATACCGACAACTGTACCACGCGCATTCGCGATCTTATCGATGGACTGCTCGACGGCCGCTTGAAGGCGCGTTTCGGACCGGAGGCGACAGAGCACAGCTTTCGCAGTTCCGGAGCGGAGAAGACGCTGAGCTGGCCTGTAAAGTCGCTCTCGCCTTTCTACTGGCTGGCGGTGAATCTGATCCAGGGTGCGCTGGTCGATGATCCGATTACCGTCTGGCAACGCCTGTTCTTGCCGGAAGAATTGATGCAGCGTCTGGATCAACTGCGCACAGAGGAACATCTGGAGTCGAGGGTAGGGCCAATACAATTAGCATTGCCCTCCGCTTCACTGCCGCTGGACCAGAGCGTGCGTCTTGCGCCCTGGCTGACCTGGGGGGCGCTCTACGGTTTGCTGCTGGCGCTGTGTTTTGCCTGGCCGGCCTGGCAGATCAAGCGACGGGGCGCTGTTGTATTTGGCGCACTGACCCGCAAAGCACATCACATGGGCGCCGGACTGCTGGGAGCGCTCTTGCTATTTTTGTGGCTGGGTGCGGATCATGAATCGATGGACAATAACTGGAATGTATTGTGCTATCCGCCCTTTCTGTGGCTGATACCCTTTCTGGAGTTCTTCTGGAGAAGTCCGCGCTGGAATGTATGGAAGTTGAAGCTCAACTTCTATCTAACCTTTCCGCCAGCGCTGGCCGCAATTTGCGCCCTGACCGGCCTTGCGCCACGCAGCGCCCTGGCCTTTGCCCTGCCCGCACTGGGCATCCAGTACTTGATCTTCTTGCGCTATCGACGCCTGCTGTCCGCTGCAGAAGCGTAGCTCAACGGGCTGCATTTTGCAAACTTGCCGCATCGCGGAACAAAGCGAAGCGCAGGCCGCGCAGCAGCTCTTGCAACGCCGCGCTGGAGGCCTGCTCCAGCAACGATCGCTCCATGGCAGCGCCAGCACCATTGTCCTCAACAAAGCTCTCGCCCGCTACCGCCAGCCAGGCTTCTGCGCTTCTGGAGTCGACCAGAGTCAGTTCGTAGTGCAGCCAGAGCCGGGTTCGCGACAGAGCGTCAGAGTAAGGCGCCAGACAGCTTTGCTTCGGGTCCGTGAAAGGACTGCTCAAGGATTGAATACTCATACGCCAGCCAAATAGCAGCGCGCGCTCGTAACCCTGGTCCCTGGCCTGCCTGAGGGCGAATTCCATGGCGGAGCGAGCGTCCGCGGGCGCTGCTTGCAGGAGCACAATGCGGGGCGGCTGCGCACAGGCGGCCGCCAGAGCGTTCAGCTCGCCATGCAATGCAGCGACGATTTCCAGAGACGCTACATTTTTTGCGGCAGATGGCACAAAAAGAGCAAGATTTGAGTCGCAAAAGGAAACGCGACCGCTGGCCGCGGACTGCTCAGCGGCGCCAATTGCGATTGGCCAGACTGCTTCATGGCTGCTACGACTCATCTTTGACTGACAGGCGGCGCAGGCGATCATTCCGCCCGCAATCGCTATTGTTGTGAGCGCCAGGCGTCCGAGGGTCTTCACTGTCATTGGCGGGCGGCCTGCATGGTTGCAATGTAGCGGCTTTCGAGGAGCGACAGCGCCAACTTACCGGCGCGCGGAAACAGATCGCTTCGGGGCGCCAGCTCATGGACGGCGGCGGTTAGATAGTAGCCATTGGCCGATCCCTCGCCGTTGATGCGAAAGAGCGCTTCGCCGCTTTCTGTTTCTGCCAGCTCCAATTCGATCTTTACCGTCATGTCAGCATCGTGACTGGGACTGCTGAGCAAAACCAGCGGCGAAACAAAAGCCGCCCACGGCAAATTTGGCTCAGCATGGTAGCGATGGTCTACGCTGCAGAAAATTGCGTAGCCGGCGCCCTGTCGTCGCGCCAGCAAGAGGGCCTCGGCGCGCGTCAGGTCCGTCGGATAGGCCGAGGAAAAAACGACAAGCCGCCGACCCATCAGCGAGGATTCATTGGCGATCATGTTTTGCAATTCCTGGTGCAGGCGGGGTATCAACTCGCCGGCCTCTGGCGGCCAGATGTAGAGCGCAATCGTGGCGCCGGGCGGAGGGATGCGGGCGCTGGCCGGCGCCGCGCTGAACCACTCGCTCCGCGGCTCGCTCCCCCGCCGAATGTTGACGCAGCCCGCAAATGCCATGACCGCCAACAGCACCGGCAAAAGTATGGTCGCACAGCACAGTCGATGCCAGGCGGGAGGCGATAGAAGGATCGCTCTTCTCGCGGCGCCTCCAACTTCGAATCCTCTGGTCTTAAGTCGCCCCATGCTTTCCCACCTCCGCCGATTTAGCGCAAATTCCGCCAGAACTGACTTGCGGCGGCCCCCGGGAAGCGTCGATAAACTACGAAAGCAGTCCAGAGACTGCATTGCCGCCGACAGGATCGTGGAATGAACAGGGAGATCCGCAAGCTTTTTGCCGAAATGGTCGGCGTTTCAATGAATTCCGACCAGGTCAATGAACTGGCCCAGAAGGTCAGCCGCGGCTTTGACATTCGCCATGCGACGGGCTTTGGCTCGGTGATTGCCATTCCACGTCATGCCGCCGCTGAAGCGCTGATCCACGAGCTACGCAGCGAGGAACGGGT
Source organism: Leptospirales bacterium (assembly GCA_019694655.1). Classification (NCBI taxonomy): domain Bacteria; kingdom Pseudomonadati; phylum Spirochaetota; class Leptospiria; order Leptospirales; species Leptospirales bacterium. The sequence goes on along the minus strand of JAIBBN010000001.1, from coordinate 322,456 downwards.
CGTTGAGTTCTTTGAATTGATGCTGGAAAATGACGGTAAGTTTGTTTTCGACTCCACTCTGAAGATTGTCTATCGAGAAGACTTCATCAAGCTGCTGGAAAATTGCAAATGGATCTACGACGCCGACACGCGGCGTTTTCTGCGCGATCCCTTCCATCAGGAGCAGGTCAATTTTCTTAACTCAATCAAGATGATAGACCTGCGGCATACCTCGCCCGGTCGCGATCTGGGGACGCAGCTCAAGTCGGAAGCGGAGCGCCTGCAGGTCCACGATCTCAGCTGGCAGGTTACAGTTCGCACCTACCGATTGGGCGCCGATACCTCGGCTTTGATTCGCGATTTGCTGGAGATGCTGCTGCGCAAGCAGGAGCTGGGCGCCCTGGCGGGAGAGATATTTACCGCCCTCAATGAATTGATGATCAACGCCTCCAAGGCTACTTACAAGAGCGTCTTTCAAAAGGAACGTGATGCACAGATCGGGTCGTCGGGGCAGCCGGAAAGCAAGGAGTTTGCCGCCGCTTTTCGCGAGGAACTGGAGCTACATGGCGACGAGCGGCTGGCCGAGCTGGCGCGGGCTGCGGATAGTTTCTTCGACGTGCACTTCAAATCGATGCCCGAGCACGTAGTATGCTGGGCGGTGAACTACACCACGATCAGCGGCCTGGAAAAGCTGCGCCTGTTGAATCGCCTGCATTTCCCGCTGAGCGAGGAGGCTTTGCGCCAGGTTGAGTCAGACGCCTATCGCGAGGGCGCGGGACTCGGCATCAATCTGGTCTTGAGCATTCTTGGCCGCCTGAGTCCGGATCGCCGACCGCTGAAGCCTGTATTCTATCCCGACCGCACCAAGATTGGCTTCGTATTGCGGCGGCGCGATTTACAAAGCGCTCAACGTTCTTGAGAACGCCGCCGCTGGCGCCCGATGGCGGCCGCCGTTATTCCAATCCCAGTTTCTCCATCTTGGGACGAATCACATACATGCAATAGGGCTGAGCGCGATTGTCTTGATAGTAATTCTGGTGGTAGTCTTCCGCCGGATAGAAGGTCGGCGCCGCCAAAATCTCTGTGACGATGGGCCGCTCAAAGTGCGACTGCGCTGCAGCTCGAGAGGCCTCGGCCATCCGCTTCTGAGATTCGTCATGGTAAAAAATGACGGATCGGTATTGCGTACCGACGTCCGCACCCTGACGGTTGAGCGTGGTCGGGTCGTGGCAGGCCCAGAAGAGCTCCAGCAGTTTGTCGTAGCTTGTTTCATTCGAATCGAACTCAATCTCGACAACTTCAGCGTGGCCGCTGTCTCCGGCGCAAACCTGCCGGTAGCCGGGGTTGGCAATCTTTCCGCCAGCGTATCCGGACCGAACGCGTTTGACCCCTGGTTGACGCTGGAAGACCGCCTCCAGGCACCAGAAACAGCCGCCGCCAAGGGTGGCTCGCGCCAGCGCCGCATTGCTCATCTCTTGCCTCCTGCAACTGACCGGAAGGCGGTCGTTGCTTCGTTAGAGCAATAGACGCGCGAGGCGCTGCGCGGCAACAGAATCGTTGCGCCCGGCGCTGGCCGCGCAAGGGGTTGATTATGGGCAAACTGGCCGAGTCCTTAAATCAAAACTGTCAGTGCGTTAGCATGGACCGTCAGCGGCTGCAAAGTGCGCTCGCGCTTTCCCTGGCCGCAGATAAGGTCGATGCTCTGCTGGCCGAGCGTCCGCACCTGTTCAGCGAGGCGCCGGTCTTTCTGTCCGGGGACTGGGTGCAGAAGATGCAGCGGGCAATTCGAAGCGTTGAGGCGGTCCTTGCCAGTCCCGGCTTTCGCCGCCGTCTGGGAATCAGCGAAGCCGTAGATCAGCCAGTGGAACGCGGGATGTTCATGGGCTACGATTTTCATATGACGCCCGAGGGCCCGCGCCTCATCGAAATCAATACCAATGCCGGCGGCGCTTATTTGAATCTGGCGCTGGGCCGCGCCATTTTGAAGTGCTGCGATGCCATCGCGCCGCTGGCCGAGTGGCAGGAACGACAGATGGCGATTGCCGAAGAGGCAATCAAGAAAATGTTCCTGGCGGAGTTTGCTCGCTTTGACGCCTCGCGTCCTTTGCAAACCATCGCACTTTGCGACCGCGAACCCGAGCAGCAGTATCTGTTTCCGGAATTCTTACTCTGGCAAAAGCAGATGCGCGACGCCGGATTGCACGCCCTGATCGTGGATCCTCGCCAGCTCGAGCATCGTAGCGACGGTCTTTACTATGAAGACCGGCGCATCGACATGATTTACAACCGGCTGACCGACTTTGCATTGCAAGATGCGGATTCGGCGGCGCTGGCCAGCGCCTGGCAGGCGCGCACCGTCGCCCTCTCGCCCAATCCGCTGCACCATCGACTATATGCACAGAAAAGCAATCTGGCGCTGCTTTCCGACCCGCTGGAACTGGCGGCGATGGGCATCGATGAATCACACATTGAGATACTGCAGCAAAGTGTGATGCCAGGCGTCGTCGTAAGCAAAGAAAATGCAGATCTTTTGTGGCGCGATCGGAAACGCTGGTTTTTTAAGCCGGAGTCAGGCTTTGGTTCGCGCGGCGCCTATCGCGGCGAGAAACTGACCACTCGCGTCTATTCGGAAATCGTGAAGGGCGGCTACATTGCTCAGGCCTATTGTCCGCCGTCCGAGCGGCAGATCAGCAAAGAGCAGCGGCTGAAGATGGACGTTCGCAGCTACGTCTATGATGGCCAGCTACAGCTGCTGGCGTCCAGGCTCTACCAGGGACAAACCACAAACTTCCGGACGCCAGGAGGCGGTTTTGCGCCGCTCTACATCACGCCGGAGTTCAGCGGCGCCAGGGACCAGGAGCCGGTCGCAAAAACCATACGGATGGGATCTTAGGACGCGCTCTGATTGCTAGGTCTGCGCCGCATTCCGCTCTCTTTTCCGCGGCCTTATTTGCGCAGGCTGGCCAGTAATTCGTGATGCACTACCTGGGCGCACTTCCGTCCCTCGGAAATAGCCCAAACGATCAGCGATTGGCCGCGGCGAACGTCGCCGCAGGCGTAGACGCCGGGCAGGCTGGTCTTGAAAGCGGCGTCGCTTCGACCAAAGCCGGCGGCCACATTGCCGTTGGCATCCAGCTGCAAACCGCGGCTTTGCAGTTGCTCGACCAATCCAGAGCGCACCGGACCGCGATAGCCCATAGCCAGCAGCACCAGGTCCGCATCCCAGACGATTTCGGAGTCCGGCTTCTCTTCAAATCGTCCAGCGGCATTCTTCTCGACGCGGGAGGCGACCAGCTGTGTGACCTTGCCGTTTGTACCGCGAAACTGCCTGGGGTTGATTTGAAAATGCCGCTCCACGCCCTCTTCGTGACTGGTTGAAGTTCGAAATACTTCCGGATAGAGCGGCCAGGGATGATCGTCAGGGCGCTCCGTTGGCGGCTGCTGCGAGCGACGGAAATTGATAATCGAGCGCGCGCCCTGGCGGTTGGCCGTGCCAATACAATCGGATCCGGTATCTCCCCCGCCAATCACTATCACCCTTTTGTCCCGCGCCTGAATCTGATTTGCGACCTTTTCGCCGGCGACGACGCGATTGGCCTGAATCAAGTAGTCCATGGCCCAGTGTACGCCCTGCAAATCGGCCCCAGGGATATGCAGCGGAATGGGATCCTCGGCGCCCATTGCCAGAATCACTGCGTCAAATTCGGCCAGCAGTTGGTCAGCTTCTATGTCGACGCCAACGTGAACGCCGCAGCGAAAGCGAACGCCTTCTAGCTCCATTTGCTTGAGCCGGCGATCGATATGAAATTTTTCCATCTTGAAATCGGGAATTCCGTAACGCAGCAGTCCGCCAATTTTATCGGCTTTTTCAAATACCGTCACGGCGTGGCCGGCGCGCGCCAGTTGCTGCGCCGCCGCCAGTCCGGCGGGACCGCTGCCGATGATCGCCGCGCTCTTGCCGGTCATTTCGCGCGGCGGCTTGGGCTCCACCCAACCTTCTTCAAAACCGCGAGCAATAATAGCGCGCTCGATTTGCTTGATGGTCACAGCGGGGTCGGTGATGCCAAGCACGCAGGCCGATTCGCAGGGCGCCGGACAGAGCCAGCCGGTGAATTCCGGAAAATTGTTGGTGCTGTGCAGGTTTTCCAGGGCTTCTTTCCAGCGGCCGCGATAGACCAGATCATTCCATTCCGGAATCAAATTGTCAGTGGGGCAGCCGGTATCGCCGTGGCAAAAGGGAACGCCACAGTCCATACAGCGCGCCGCCTGTTCCCGCGCCGTATCATCCTCGAAGGTCTTTTCGAATTCGCGCCAATGCTTGATGCGCGTCTCCGCCGGCTCGTAGGCCGTACGGGCGCGCTTGTATTCCATGAATCCTGTCGGCTTACCCATATCAACCTGCCCGTAACTGCCGCTTGCCGCCCGGCAAAGCGCTACAGGTCACAAATCCGCAGCCGGCTGTTGGTGTAAATTCGGTACGCCGCCTCAATAGCGGGTTACACGACGGCCGCCGGCCCGCGATGGCCTGCGGTACGGTCGATTCGATTCTGGCGGTCGGGGATCGCTCAGCGGATGATAGCCAGGCTCTGCCGCTGCCGCCGGCGGCGGCTGTCGCGGCCCCGCAGCGAAAACCGCGTTGGCGCGAACTAGAGCTGTGGCTACCTGATGTTTTTCAAACTCCGACAGATGATCCCACAATTCGGCATCGCGACGCAGTCTTGCAAGATTTCGGCGCGCGGCCTGAGCGTCGCCCGGATAGTTGCGATCCATCAAACAATCGGCGCCCCAGCGCACCAATTCGCTGAGCGCATCATGATCGCGCAGGCGCAATGATTCCGTTGACTGCCAGGTTCTCTGGGTCCAGCTGTAGCCATCCGCGTCAATGTTAGAAGCTGTAACCTCAGAGCTCAGCCGGACCAGGCAATCCAGGCCAACGCTGCTGCGGCTATCGCTGGCCGCCTCAGCGGCGATGATGGGCGCGCAAAGCAGTCCCCCGATGGCAAGTCCGGCGCCCACGTAAACCAGCGTTTCAGCCACAGCGACTGCGCCGGCCGCAGTTACGGAGGCGGCGACGCCGCCGGCCACGCGCAGGTCCTCGACATTCGGCGCCGCTGAGCTGCGCGATTCGAATTCTTGTTGGTAGCGCGCGCAAGCGTCGCCATCGGCAGCGGCGCTACGCATGCTCAGCGAAGTGCAGGAAAGAAAAATGAGCGGCAACCAGAACGCAACGTGAGCCCGGCACAGCATCTTCACAATGGTACTCGAGTTCAAAAATCAGATGAGTCAAGAAAATTGCGCAGGTCAATGCAGAGCGGCGCCGCTTTGAGCGGCTCGGCCGCCGCAGCCCGCCGCTTACTGCAGCGGAAAAATTTCCACTTCTATGGATTTTCCGCGAACATGTCCGCTGACCGGCGCCCCCATGGCGAAGCCGTTTCCGGCGCGGTCGCGGGTTGCGCCATCGAGCAGCACATCAGCGCTCAAGCGTTTGCAGAGCGTTTGCAAGCGCGCCGCAAGATTGACCGGGTCGCCAAGCACAGTATATTCCAGGCGTCCCTCAGTGCCGATGTTTCCAGCAAAGACCTTTCCGCTGGCAATGCCTACGCCAATCTGAATTGGATCGGGCAGGTACGCCGGCCGCGCGGCATTGAAGGCGGCAAGGCTCGCACGGATTGCCTGGGCGGCGCGCAACGCATTGCCGGCATCGTCATCGGTCGCCGCCGGACAGCCAAAGGTCGCCAGCAGACCGTCGCCCAGAATCTTGTTCACCGAACCCTTGTTTTCAAAGATGGCTTGAATGAAGCCGCCAAGCGCCTGATTCAGGAAGGCGGCGAAGTCCGCCGCAGGGATTTTTTCGGCGATGCTGGTGGAGCCGCGAATATCCACGAAGAGCATCGTGGCTTCCAGCGAGTCGCCGCCCAGGTTGGCGCCGATTTCGCCGCTGATAATACGCGACGCAATATCCTCTGAAAAAAAGCGAGACAGACCCTGCTTTTCGCGCTCCAGCCGCTCGTTGACCAGTTTGAGTTCGGCGCGATAGCGCTTGATTTCCAGAGCGTGCTGCAGCTTGGGGGTCAGTTCCGCCATCAGAATTGGCTTGGCCAGAAAGTCAGATGCTCCGCTGGAGAGCGTAACGATCATTACCTCTTCCTCTTTTTGGGAAGACATGACCACGACGGGAATTTCGGAAGTGCTGGGATTGGACTTCAGCTCCTTCAGCACCATCATGCCGCTGAGCTCCGGAAGCTCCAATTCAGTCAGGACCAGATCGGGCGACCATTCGGACACCAATTTCATGCCGCTGACGCCATCGCCAGCCACGCGCGCATCAAAACCCATCATGCTTACGTAGCGTTCCAGCAAGCTGGCGTGTTCTGCATCGCTTTCGAGAATGAGGATTCTAGCGCTTCCTTCCTCCACGTTAGCCCACGGCCGCCTTATAGAAGGCGTGCTCCTTTACCTGCCCGTAGTAGGACTCATTGAAGCCGGCTACAGCATCTTGCGCGCTCAGATGCGCAGTCAAACGGGCCTTCTTGTCAAGCTCGGCCATAGAGAGAAGCAGACCCATCATCTCGCGGCTGGCCAAGGAGGCCAGCGAAGTGACCTTGACCAGATCGGACATCGACTCCATCTGGTCGACGGCGAAGTTGTGATTGGCAATAACATCGCGGTATTGCTCTGGAAGATTCCAGCGCTCCATCACTCGACGGCCAATTTCAACATGGTCTATTTGATAGCGCTTGCGCTCGGCTTCGGTCAGGTCGGCAAACTCGCGCTCCACCTGCTTGATCAGGTCGGCATAATCCGCCTTCTTGTTCAAGGCAAAGACGGTCATGCCAATCTTGTGCAGCAGGCTGCCGATGAAGGCCTCTTCTTTGTACTGTGGCAGTTTCAATTTTTCACACAGCTCCGAGGCAACCAGCGCGCAGGTTACCGTGAACTCATTCAGGTATTTGGTAAAGGTGTCGCCCTTCAGTCCGGCGTTCATGGCCCGCGTTGAGAGCAGGATAATCAGATTCCGCGAGGACTTGAGTCCGATCAAGGTTATGCCGTCGCGCAGCGATTTCACGCGGCCTGAACGGCCGTAAAATGTGGAATTGGCAACGCGCAGGATTTCCGTGCAGACGCCCTCATCGGGCTGGATGATGCGCTCCAATCCGCTGCTGTCGGCGGTCTCTGAATCCGGATTGAAGCGCATCACCGCAAAGGCCACCGCCGACAGCGGCGGAATGATGATCTTATCCAGGTCCAGAGCCATGACGCCTTTTTAGAGTACAGTCGGCCCGAGTCCAGCGCCTTGTCGCCCGATTCCGTCGATTTTGGATAAAATTCAGTGAGCGTCGATTAGCGCGGCGCAGCCTCCGCTTCCTCTAGTTCCATGGATTTTTCTTCTTCCATCTTCTGCAGCGCTATCTTGTAGTCCCCTGGCACAACCTTAACGAAGCGCTTCAAGTGCTGCGCCCAGTGATCGAGGATCAAGCGCGCCCGGGGCGATCCGGTATATTCGAAGTGCCGCGTGACCAGGTGCAACAATTCATCGATATCATCGGCTTCGACGACAGGCTCGAGATCTACCATCTCCGAATTCAGCATTGTGGAAAACTTTTCCTCCGGGTCCCAGACGTAGGCAAAGCCGCCGGACATGCCGGCGCCAAAATTGCGCCCGGTCGGCCCCAGCACGACCACGCGGCCGCCGGTCATGTATTCGCAACCGTGCTCGCCGAGCCCCTCAACTACCGCTCGAGCTCCCGAATTGCGCACAGCAAAACGTTCGCCGGCCATCCCCTGGAAGTAGGCCTCGCCGCTGGTTGCGCCATACAGGCAAGTGTTGCCGACGATGATGTTGCTGGCCGCTTCGAACTTGGACTCGCCTGGCGTCCGAATAGAAAGCCGGCCGCCGGATAGGCCTTTGCCAACGTAGTCGTTGGCCTGCCCGCACAGGCGCATGTCAATGCCGCTGGCCAGAAAGGCCCCAAAGCTTTGCCCGGCAACGCCAGTAAGATCGATGCGAATCGTCCCATCGGGCAAGCCTTCATCGCCATAGCGCATGGCCACCTCGCCCGAAAGCATGGCGCCGACTGTACGATTGGTGTTGCGAACTGGCAGCGCAATCTGCACGGCGCGACGCTCTTCAAGAGCGGGCCGCGACTGTTCGATCAACTGCAGATCCAGTTGCTGCTCGAGGCCATGATCCTGGGCGCGCACGCGATGGAGTTCGGTATTGTAGGCTGGCTCTACCAGCGAGAGAACGCGAGTGAAGTCCAGTCCGCGCGCTTTCCAGTGATCCCGCGGGCGTCTTACCTTCAGTCGATCGGAGCGCCCGATCAATTCCTCCAGCTTGCGCACGCCCATTTGCGCCATGATTTCCCGGGTTTCCTGAGCAACAAAACGCATGTAATTCACCACGTATTGTGGATCGCCCATGTACTTCTTGCGCAGTTCCGGGTCCTGCGTTGCTACGCCGACGGGGCAGGTGTTCAGATGGCACTTGCGCATCATGATGCAGCCGAGGCTGATCAAAGGTGCAATGGAAAAGCCAAACTCGTCTGCGCCCAGCAAAGCGCCGATTACAACGTCGCGACCAGTGAGCATCTTGCCATCGACCTGCACCCAGACGCGGTCGCGCAGTCCGTTGATGACCAGGGTCTGGTGCGCTTCCGATAAGCCCAGTTCCCACGGCGTTCCGGCATTGTGGATGGAGCTCACCGGACTGGCCCCCGTTCCGCCATCGTGCCCGCTGATCAGAATGTGGTCGGCGTGCGCCTTGGCCACTCCAGCGGCAACGGTGCCCACTCCTACCTCGCTGACCAGCTTCACACTGATGCGCGCCTTTGGATTGACGTTCTTCAAGTCGAAGATCAATTGCTTGAGATCCTCGATGGAGTAGATGTCGTGGTGCGGCGGCGGGCTGATCAAGGTAACGCCTGGCGTTGAAAAGCGGATGCGCGCGATGTTGCGATCCACCTTGTGTCCGGGCAACTGACCGCCCTCGCCGGGCTTGGCGCCCTGAGCCATTTTGATCTGCAATTCGTCGGCGTTGACCAGATAGTTGGCGGTTACGCCAAAGCGGCCGGAAGCGACCTGCTTGATCGCCGAACGCATATTGTCGCCGTTTGCCAGGGGCTTGAAGCGAATCGGATCTTCGCCGCCCTCGCCGGTATTGGAACGCCCGCCAATGCGATTCATAGCGATTGCCAGGTCGGTATGCGTTTCCCAGGAGATCGAACCAAAGCTCATCGCGCCGGTGGCAAAGCGCTTCATCAGCTCTTCTACCGACTCCACCTCTTCCAGCGGCAATGGCTGCGCCGCGGATTCGAATTCAAAGAGCGAGCGCAGCGTAACATGACTGCGGTTCTGATCGTTGATCTGCTCGGCGTACTTTTTGTAAGTCTCGTAGTTGTTGGTGCGCGTAGCATACTGCAGCAAATGCAGCGCCATGGGGCTGAGCAAATGGGCCTCGCCATCCTTGCGGTATTGATGCACCCCGCCCGGATCCAGTCGTTCCGGATAAAAGGTTGGATCGTAGGCGGCGCGGTGACGCCGCAGGGTCTCCTCTTCCAGCATTTCCAGGGACAGTCCCTCGACGCGCGACGGGGTGCCGGTGAAATAGAGACTGACCAGCTCCGAGTCCAGCCCCACGGCTTCAAAATTCTGTCCGCCGCAGTAGCTCTGCAGTGTGGAAATGCCCATCTTGCTGAATATCTTCAGCAATCCCTTGCCGACCGACTTGATGTAGTGTTTGCGCGCATCGCGGACGTCCTTCAGCTCCGGCAAATGCCCGTTGCGATGCATATCGTGCAAAGATTCAAATGCAAGGTAAGGATTCACGCCATTGGCACCGTAACCCAGAAGCAAGGCAAAATGCGATACCTCGCGCGGCTCGCCTGATTCAATGATCAGTCCGGTGCGCGTGCGCATGCCAGCACGAATCAGGAAATGGTGCACGGCGGAGGTTGCCAGCAGACTGGGGATGGGCGCCATATTGACGGCTACGCCGCGGTCGCTGAGGATAATCAGGTTGAAGCCCTGGCGCACAGCATCGGCGGCTTCATCGCAAACCTGATCCAGGCGATTGCGCATGCCATGTTTGGCATCCGGATCGAAGAGGATATTGATGGTCTTGGTCTTGAAAATGCCGCTGGCGATATTGCGGATTTTCTCGAGGTCCTTGTTGGTGAGCACCGGATGTTCCAGTTCCAATCGATGGGCCTGGCCCGGCGTCTCCCCCAGCAGGTTGCCTTCCGGACCAATATAGGCGGTCAGCTCCATGACCAGCTCCTCGCGGATCGGATCGATGGGCGGATTGGTAACCTGGGCAAACTGCTGCTTGAAATAGCGAAAGAGCGGCTGCGGCTTTTCGGAAAGCACGGCCAGCGCGGCGTCAACGCCCATCGAACCGATTGGTTCCTGACCATTGATAGCCATCGGCCGCATCGTCAGGTGCAGGTCTTCCGTGCTATAGCCAAAGGCGCGCTGCCGCTCCAGCACCGTCTCATGGTCGGGAAGATGCACAAAGGGCGGATCCGGCAACTCATTGAGTCGCACCAGATTCTGCTGCACCCACTCGCCGTAGGGCTGCTGCGTGCAGATCCGTTGCTTGATTTCTTCGTCAGCAACAATGCGTTGTTCGCGAAGATCAATCAATAGCATCTTGCCCGGCTGCAGCTTGCCATTGTAGGCGATGTTCGCCGGATCAACGTCGACGGCGCCAACCTCGGAGGCCATCAGCACCAGGTTGTCGCGAGTAATAATGTAGCGCGCCGGGCGCAGGCCATTGCGATCCAGGGTTGCGCCGATGATCTCTCCATCGGTAAAGGCCACCGCCGCCGGACCGTCCCAGGGCTCCATCATCGTGGCATGGTATTCGTAGAAATTGCGACGGTCAGGGTCCATCGCCTGATTCTTGGACCAGGCCTCGGGAATCATCATCATGATGGCGTGCGGGATGGTGCGTCCGCCCATTACCAGCAATTCCAGAACGGAATCAAAGGTCGCCGAATCGCTCTGGCCTTCCATAATGATTGGCAGCATCCGCCGCAGATCCTTGCCATAGATCGAAGACTCCATGGCCATCTGCCGCGCTTCCATCCAGTTCTTGTTGCCGCGGACGGTATTGATCTCTCCGTTGTGCGCAATCTGACGGAAGGGCTGCGCCAGATCCCAGGTAGGAAAGGTATTGGTGGAATAGCGCTGGTGGATCAGCGCCAGCGCCGACTCCATATCCGGGGCGCTGAGATCCTTATAAAAGTCGATCAACTGTTGGGCCATGAGCATGCCCTTGTAGATGATTGTGCGACAGCTGAAAGATGCTACGTAGTACTTAGAACGATCGAGCTTGTACTCAGCGCGCACGCGGCGGTCGATGATGCGGCGGATCAAGTACAGTCGCCGCTCAAATTCGTCGATGCTGGCAATATCCTCGGAGGCGCCCACAAAGCATTGCCGCAAATAGGGCGCTGTCTTGCGGGCGCCTTCGCCGGGCACGCGCGGGTCTACCGGAACGTCGCGCCAGCCCAGGAAGTTTTGATTCTCATCGACCACGACTTTTTCGATAAGCGTCTCCAGCGCCTTACGCGTCGTGGGATTTTGCGGCAGATAGATAAATCCGACGGCGTAGCGTCCGGCCGCCGGCAACTTGAGCGATTGCTCGCCGCAGACCCGCCGAAAAAAAACGTCCGGAAGCTGGATCAGAATGCCCGAACCGTCGCCGGTCTCCGGATCGGCGCCAACTGCGCCGCGATGTTCGAGATTGATGATCGAGGTCAGCCCCATGTCGATGGTGCGCCGCGATTTTTTACCGGTGATATCGACGACAAAGCCAACGCCGCAGGAGTCTTTCTCCTGTGCTGGATCGTACATGCCCTGGGACCGTGGCAGGCCCGGCGCTACGTAGTCTGGCTGCGTATTAGGCTGTTCCATGAGCTGCGCACCCTTACGGCCGCCGTCTGCTGTGCGCGGCAGCCGTACAGGCCACGATCTGCAAGCGGCCCCGCTATGTAAATATAGAGTTGGCGCCGCAAATAGCGACTCCTTGCCCGAAGCCTTGCGACTTCTGCAGAAGGCAGCGCATGGCGCCCAAAAAACAGGCGCCGCAGGATAGATTTGTGATTGCGAAGTGCCTGCAACGAGGACCGATTCGTATCGATGGCAATTCGCAGCGCGTTTTTTCTGGTCGCCGGCATCGCTTTGATAGCGACGCCGCCCCTGCTATCCCTGCCGGTCGGGAGGAGCGTGCGCGAAGGCGGAATCCATATCAGCGTTAGCCCTGAGCAGAGCGCGGCGAATGGTTACAGCGCGTTTCGCGTCAGCGTGGCGAACCGAATGCCTGCGCCGCGATCTGTTCATCTGATGCTGGTTCTGAGCGGCGCCGGCGTAGAAACGCTGGAGTGTCCGGTCTTTGTTGAGTTGCGCGCTCGCGAAAGCCTGCAGCGTTCCGTTGGCTGTCGCATCAGCAGCTACGAACGCCTTGAGTTGCGCGTGGCCAGCATCTATCGATTTATCGCGCCGCTCCCCGGGCCAGCGCCTGCCGAAACTCCGGCCAGCGAAACAACGCCGGCAACCACGGCGCCCGCTGAGTCCAGACCGGCTGAGTCCGCACCTGCCGACGCTGATACTGACGCCAGCCTCACCAATCCATCGTCTGCCGAAGAGGCGCCGCCAGGGCCTACAGTCGAGCCGACAGCGCCGCAAGCGGAGTCGCCAGCGCCGCAAAGCGAAGCCGGAGGCGCGACGCCCGAACTTGAGCCGCCGCCTTCAGCACAACCCTGAGTCGGAGGCGCCGCACAGCGTGATGGGCTGCAGATCAGTGCAGCCAGATATCGTAGCGCTCGCCAAGCTCGTTGACCAACTGCTCATTGTTCAACTGATCGGAGCTCATCGCCGCCAGTTCCGCAAGGTACTGGTCAAATCCGCCTGGCGAAAAGACGGTAATCAACTGGCCGCCGTCTTTGCACATGACTTCATGCCAGACCGTGGGCGGAATGTTCACCGTGGCGCCCGGCGTCGCCTCAATTGTTTCATCGTCGAATCGAAAGGTAACGCTGCCTTTTAGTATGTAGAAGATCTCCGTCATCTGGCGGTGATGATGGCGCGCCAGATGAAAGCCTGGCTTCAATGTGTCTTCAACTACCGTGGTACGGCCTTCGGTGAGATTTGCGCCGCATTTTACGCAGACGTGATCCTGGGTCCAATCGTAAGTCAGTCCGCCGCCCGGCGGAACAAGAATTTGCTTTGCCATGGTCGCCATGCCGCCGTGCGGTCAGACGTTCTGTCCAGATACTTTCAGAGTAAAATGTAAATTGTATGCTACAAATAACAGGGCTGTCGCGCTTGCTCAGCTGTACTGCATGGCCGAGAGATGATTGGCGATGTGCATAGCATGCAGCTGCTCGTATTCTGACTTATTGGTTTCGCCGTAAGCAAAGTGCGGCTGCATTACGCCATTGTGGGCTTGAAAGCGCCGAATAGCCGTCAGTAAAACATCGATTCCATCCTTCCAGTCGCCCGCGTTGGCGAACTCCGGGGCGCCCGGAATCGCATCCGTCAAGTTGTGCGACATCTTGCCATCGCTCAAAAACTTGCTGCGCGCGATGCGGCCTATTGTGGCCCGAAACAGTCCGGACTTCATCTGCGGAAAGCCGTCGATCGATAGATCAATGCTCTGGGCGCAATGCAGCATGACCTTGCGCACGCTCCAGTCGCCGCCCAGCTGCACCGCCGGCGCTGCTCGCAGCTTTTGCAGTTCCTGCACGGCGGCATCCAGGGCGGTCAGTTTCATATCCTGAACCAGCGGGACCTCTCCTGCGCTGCAAGCATTTGTCGCGCCGCCAGCCAGAGCGATGGCCGCGCCGGCTAAGGCCGCGCGCTGCAGCAGCTCGGCGCGGGAGATCGTTTCCGATTGAATGGCGCGGTCCGACATAGCCGTATCGCAGGACGCTCCCGGCGGAAGGCAAGCGGAAAGAAGCGCCCGGCGCTGTTCAGGACGCGCCCTCCAGGTTTCGGAGCGACTGTCGCCAGGCGACAAAGGCAATGCCGACGGCAGCCGCTGCCAGCGAGAGCAGCGATAGCATACTGGATACGGTCAGTGCAATCTCCATTAGAGACCGGCGCGCACCAGATCATGCAAGCGCAACAGACCCGCGGGCCGACGCTCATCGTCCAGCACCGGCAGCACATTGATCTGCGAGGGTCGCTCCTGCATCAGGCGCAGGGCTTCAATAGCGCGGACGCCCTTGCGCACAAACATCGGATTGCGCGTCATGATTTGATCAATCGGACATTCCAGCACATTGCCCAATCGAATGATAGCGCGACGAATGTCGCCATCGGTCACAAGGCCAGCCAGACGGCCCTCGCCGTCGACCACCATCACGCCGCCCAGGTTAGGCTTACTCTCTGCTTCCAGCAATTCGCGCATGCTGGCGCTCTCGCCCACAACTGGAATGCCGCGATCGGTGATCAGCAAATCCTCGACGTTCAGCAGCAGGCGACGCCCAAGCTGACCGGCTGGATGATAGAGTGCAAACTGCTCGTGGCGAAAGCCGCGCATCTCGCTGACGGCGCTGGCCAAAGCATCGCCCACCACCAGCGAAACCGTGGTAGAGGCAGTGGGCGCCAGATCAAGCGGATCAGCCTCGCGGCTGACCGTAGCGCGGATGATGACATTGGCCATGCGACCGGCGGCGGAATCTGGATTGCCCAGGATGGCAATGATCGGATTGCCCAGCTTCTGCACCACCTGCAGCATACTGATGACCTCTTCTGATTCGCCGCTCTTGGCCAGCACCATCAGAATATCATCTTTTTGAAGCGCGCCCAGGTCGCCATGCAACGATTCGCCCGGATGGAGAAAGAAAGCCGGCGTACCGGTGGAAGAGAAGGTGGCCGCCAGTTTTTGGGCGATCAGTCCCGATTTGCCCATGCCGGTCAGCGTCAATTTGCCGCGGCACTCCCGGATCATATGCGCTGCACGGCGCACGGCATCGGCGTCAATGCGCGTCTCGTTGTCGCGCAGCTCGTCGATTTGCATGCTGTAGCTTCGAATAAAGAGTTCGTAAGGATCGCCGGGATGGGACATGCGCCGCCGGCGCTCCTGGCCGGTCAGCGGGAAGCGCCGCCAATTGCCGGCGCAATGTCAAGCAGGCTCAGGGACGACGCAAACGCGACCAGAAGCGGCCCGGCGCCTCCAGGGCATCGAGCAATCGCTTCTCAACGTCGATTACGCCGCGGCGGTGCATGCTGAAGAGATGAAAAGCCACGGCAAAAATCAGGAGAAGATTCAGCAGGCCAAAACTGGCATAGAGCGCCGGCAGCCAATTGGCGGCGATGCCGCGCGTTGCGCCCAGTTGCTGAAAAAGCAGCGGCGCCGCCCAGGCAAATACCAGGGCCGCAGCCAGATGCCAGGCGCGATAGGCCGGTCGGGCCAGGCGTTCGAAGACCAACTCTTTGAGGCGCGCGGGAACGGCGCGACGCGGCAGCGAAGCCACGCCTGCAGCCACCGCATCGTAAAGCTCGATCTCGCGACGGCAAAGCGCACAACCCAGGGCATGCTGGCGAATCTCCGCCGAGAGCGCCGGGTGGTTGCGGCGAATTTCTACAAGGTAGTGCTTCATGGCTCAATGCCCCTTTCGGCCAGGCGGGAGCGCAAAATCAAACGTCCGCGATGGATGTACGATTTCAAGGTTCCCTCCTTCAATTTCAAAGTGGCGGCAATTTCTCCGTAAGATAGTTGTTCAAAATACAGTAATAGCAAAGGCACCCGGTAGACGTCCGGCATCTCTTGCAGAGATTCGCGCACTGCAATCTCGATTTCCGTTCGAGTCAGACGCTCCAGCGGATCAACCAGATCGCCTTCGCCGGAGAGCGACTCAATCTGCTCCTGTTCGCCAGCCTGCGCGTCGAATTGCAGGCGGCGTTCGCTGCGCAGACGATTGAGACCCAGGTTCAAAGCCAGCGAATAGAGCCAGGTCGACGGTCTGGACTCGCCGCGAAACGAATCCAGACGGTCGTAAGCGCGCAGATAAACATCCTGCGCAAAATCCAGGGCATCCTCCTCGTTGCGGAACAAGCGCAAACCAAGGTTGTAGATCATGCTCGAGGTTTGATCAAAGATCGCCTCGAAGCGCGCCTCTCTCTCCTCCGGCGATTCCGCCAACTCGGCCTCCGGGCCTGGTCCCAGCGCTCACTCGGAACGCGGACTTGCCTTGTGGAAGCTCAGATAGTAGAAGAGCATGAAGCCGATTCCAGCGAAAAGCGGCAACACCCCTCCCAGCAACGCGTAGCTGACTCCTTCGATGAGAAAAAAGAGAATCGTCATGGGCAAACCGCAGAATACCGCCAGAAGACCGATCAAGAGGCTCAGCACGCGGATATTAGAAACAAATACCGGCGCATACTGGCCGCTGCGGATCAGCTCGCGACGAATGCGATACTGCCAGAGAAAAAAGAAAAAGATCAGCGTGCAGCCGAAAACCACGCCCAGCAATGGCACCAGCGCCAGCAGAACCTGACCGGCCTCCGAGCTGTGACCGCCGCCCTGCTTTTCCAGCAGCTGGCTCAAGCGCTCAATGGCCTGCGTCAGCCGCGCGATCTGTTCGCTTTCTTGCATCCAATCAGTAGGAACCGCAGCGCCGCCTGCCAGTTGCAAGATTTTTTGACACGCCTGCGGGTTGCAAGGCGCCGATTACGGGCCAAGGGCTACAAAATTGGCCTGGGCCAGCACTGCGCTGCCGGGCGTGAAAACTCGCAGCCCGGCGCCGTCGATGCTGGCGATCTGCAGCACCGAATTGGTATTGGAAGAAGCAACAAACAATCGACCGAAGCGGTCGACATCCATGCCCAGAGGCCCGTCAAGAATCGCGGCCCCCGGCTGGTAGATGCGCAGGCCGGCGCCGCTCATGTCATCGATGCGCAGCACGGCATCGGTGAGAAAAGAGCCGATGTAGATACGACCGACGCTATCCACCGCCAGACCGGTCGGGTTGCTCAAAGTCCCAATGCCGGGAGTATACTGGACCAGTCCGGCGCCAGTCATGTCGTTGATTCGCAATATCGAATTGGTTGTACCGGACGCAATGTAGATGCGGCCTGTCGAATCCACAGCCAGTTCATTGGGAGCGGCAAGCGTGCCGACGCCCGGGCTATACTGAACCAATCCGGCGCCGCTGATGTCATCAATGCGCAGGATGCTATTGGTGCTGCTGGAAGAGATGTAGATGCGATTTTGCGAATCGACTGCCAGTCCGGTTGGCTGGTTGAGCGTAGCGCCTGGTGCGTAGATCATGGGGTTCGCGCCGCTGAGATCGTCTACGCGCAGTACAGAAGCGCCAGTATTCGAGGCCAGGTAGAAACGTCCCAGCGAATCACGCGCTATTCCCACCGGATTGCTCAAGGTTCCGACGCCGGGAGCATAGCTCTGCTCCACGCCGCCTTGCAGCGAGGACAGACCCAGAATTGCATTTTGTGTACCCGCGCTGACATAGATGCGGCTGCCGGCGTAGAGCAAGGGCAGTAGCAAAGGACTACACGAAGGATCGCTATCCTGGCAGTCGTAGTCGACACAGCGCCCTGCGCTGGAGAAGGCGACCGCAGACACTAGAAGCGCCATGCAGAGGCGCCGAAGAGCGTTCTGCTGATGCATGTTTCCTTCTTTCTGCAAACGCCAAAGGCGTCAAAGGGTTTTTTTCTACAGATTGGATGTCGCCGCTCAGCCTGCTTCGCGAATCGAAGCCTCGATCAGCTTCATCGCCAGATAGTCGCCAGTAAACGCGTAGGGAATGATCGCCTCGTCAGCGCCGGCCGCACGCAGCCTTTGAGCGTCCTCCTGAGTATCGGCAGTAACAATGATCCTGGCGTCCGGGGCCAGATTGCGGCACTTCCTGAGCAAAGCCATATTATTCGTTCCGCGCAGGAGCATGTCCGGGATCGTCGACAGGATATATCGCGTCGATTGCCAATCAATGTGTTCGAGATTCTCGATGTCGGTTACGTCGCCAAAGATGCCAAGGGCATCCGAACTCTGCAATTGACGAAGCGCCTCCATATTGAAATCAACAACCACAATCTTCCCGAGCACGTCCGGTTTGATGACTGCCAGGTTTTCAATGACCGCCTGCGCCCCGCGGTGATAGCCAAGAATTACTATTGGCCGCGTGTCGCTGCGCGTCCGCGTTTCCTCTGCGCGCGCCTGGCCGGCGCCAACAAGTCGGTGGAAGGGCGCAAATAGCACGGCATTGTATTTGATTCCGTAAATCGATACAATCGATACGATAGCCATGGAATAAAGCAGAATCGAAAAGGTATCCTTACCGATGTGACCCAGACCTATGCCGATGGAACCAATCACCAATGAGAACTCGCTGATCTGTCCAAGATCCAGACTGCTCATAAAGCCGGTGCGAGCGCTCCCTCCAGTTATCCGAATCAGCGGCAGGACCACCAGGAAGCGCGAAGCAATGACAAAAACTGCAATCAGCGGCGCCAGCCATAGAATCGATGGATTCGGCCAGGGAATCTGCATTCCCAGCGCCACAAAGAAAATCGTCAGAAACACATCGCGCAAGGGCAGCACGCGAGAGGTAACAAACAGACTGTAGGGAAAGGTTGAGATTGAAATACCGGCTATCAAAGCGCCCATCTCGATGGAAAGGCCCAAGGCCCCGGCCAGGCCTCCCAGCGCGGCACACCACCCGATGGAAACGGCGACCACCAGCTCAGTGTTCTTCGACACCCACTGAAAGATATGGCGCAATGCAAAGTTAGAAAAAAGAAATCCAACAACCAAAAGCAGTATGCTTTTCGCCAGCGCGATTGCTATCGGCAGAAATTCCGGATTTTGCAATGAGGGTTGTACGACCAACAGCAAAATGGCCCAGATATCCTGAAATATGAGTATGCCAATAGCCGCACGACCATGGTAGGTATCTGATTCAACCTGGTCATAGAGCGATTTGACTACGATTGCCGTACTGGAGAGTGATGTAGCCGCCGCGAGATAAACTACAGTCATGCGGTCGAAAGGCAGAAGAGTGGCGGCAATCAGCGCGAAAAAGCCGGTTCCCACGAGAAAGGAAATTGGGAACTGGGCCAGTCCGGTTACAAATAGCTGGCGGCCAGCCTTTAGAAGGCTGTGCGGATTCATCTCCAGACCGATGATGAACAGCAGAAAGATGAGGCCGATCTCCGACATCAGGTGGATATTCTCGGCGTTGTGGATCAGCGGCGGGCCAATTTCGGGACCGATAATAACTCCGGCCAGAAGATAGCCGACGATCATGGGCTGCTTCAACCGATGGAACACTATGCCGACGATCGTTGCGACGATCAGGGCGATACCCACATCTGCTAAAAATCCGCCGTGCAAATCTTTCCTCCGTGGCAGCCGGACTGTGCCAACTGTTTGTAGAGGCCTTCGGCGCGCTGTCAACCGTAATGTTTGAGCAGATCCACTCGTTTCCATTACTGGCTCCACAGGCGCTCTTCGCTGCACCCGGCCACAACGCCTGGAATAGTTATAGTCAGCTATAATTTTATGTTTGACCGCAGAGTACCGCCATTTCACGGACTGCAGAGTAAGATGCCATGGGCCCCATGATGCATGGGGCGGTATCGATTGGCCGGAGGGCTTGCTTTGACGGCGTGCGCCTCAGGGCTCTCGCCAGTTCACGCCGAGAGTCGCGGCGCTGGCGGTCTTGCAGCTTGCACAGCGAGGTCGCTGGTCGCTCGATGAACCGCTGCGCAACTTTGTGGAACATTGGCCCTATGGCGACGATGGTCCTTCGCTTCGGCAGACGCTCAATCACAGCGGCGGATTTCCCAATCCGATACCGATAGCCTGGATCCATCTGGAAGAGCAGCGGCCCGAATTTGATCGCTCTGTATTTGTGCAGAATGTCCTGAGCAAATACAGTCGACTTGAATCGCCGCCCGGTTCTCGTTTTGCCTATTCCAACATCGGCTATTTGCTGCTGGGGGAGGCGATCGCCCGCCGCAGCGGCCAGAGCTACGAATCCTATGTGGAAAGCAACATTCTGGCGCCGCTGCGTCTTGCGCATGGCGAACGTCTGGGCTTCCAGCTGGCGCCGCCAGAAACCATGGCGACTGGCTATCTGCGGCGCTGGAGCTGGATCAATCTGGCGCTGGGGCTGCTGCTGGATCGGTCGCGCTTCGTTGGCGGCAACCACGGCTGGCGCTGGAGTTACTTTCGGCGCTTCTACGTGAATGGCGCAGCCTACGGCGGCTTGATTGGCAATGCGCGCGGCCTTTCGCGATTGCTGCAGACGCTGCTGGCGAAGGATGGTCCCTTTACCGCAGAGCTGGCCCTTTTGCAAGAGCTGCGGCCCGAGGAACGCAATCTGCCGTCCGCCCTGGGCTGGTTTCGCGGCCGTCTGGCGGGCCATGCCTGGTTGCACCATTCCGGCGGCGGCGGCGGCTACTATTGCGAGATTCGCCTCTATCCCCGACTGCGCCGGGCATCCTTGCTGTTGAGCAATCGCAGCGCCATAAGCGACGAACAAATCCTGAACCAATTGGACGCAGAGCTGCTGGCCAGCCTCCCTTCGCCCTAAGCGCTACTTCCAACCGACGGCAACAGCGTTTGCAAAGCTTTTCGATAGTGTCTGGCAAGCCCAGGCGGCCGCTCGTGCAAGCGCTGGAGTGCGACGCCAAAAAAGATCGCTGCAATAGCAAGCTGCAAGGAGTCAACATTTGCCAGCGCTGGAATCTGCCGACAGCGCTGCGCTGCCAGCAGTTGCTCGCGAAGTACGGGGCCCAGGCCCTGCGCCGGCAGACTCCCGGCGCCTTCCACCGCGCCAAAGAGCAATTGCCGCTCCGCAACGGTGATCGGCGGAAACCTCCTGGCGGCGCGCAGCGCGGAGGTGTGCGCCTGGTAGGCAATGATCTCGCGCAGCAACGCCGGGTTTTTTTCAACACGCTGGGCTGTGTAGTCGAAGATTTCGTAGATGGCCGGCAGTCCTGGCTGCGCACTGCGCACATGTAAGCGAAGATCGATGCTCCACAGTCCTATGAAGTAGAGCAAGACATCGTTCTTTTGCGGAAAATAATTGTAGAAGGAGGGATCTGATATCTCGCATTGTCGGCAAATATCCTTGATGCGAATTTGCGCGAACTCAGTCTTGCGCAGCGCCTGCGCAAAGGCGGACAATACGCTCAACCTTGCACGGGCATACTTGATATCGCGCAGTGCAAGTCCTTCCAGCGAGGCGGGTCCATAGCGGCCAAAGAGTTCCATCGTTCTGTTCGTTGCGACGGCAGGTCGATTTTCATCGCACCGTTAGGCCTCGATGCGCAGATCGGCAGCGTCGATTTCGGCTGAAACCATACGACCGAGGAGCGGTACTCGTACATAGATGCGCGCTTTGCCAGCGCTCTTGACCACAACGCCGTGCACGCCTTTGAGCGAACCGCTGGCGACCAATACTGCCGCGCCCTCGGGAAATTGCTGATCCGGTTGATTCTCCAGCTCCTGTGCGCCGTTGCTCAACAATCGTATATTCTCGATTTCTTCCGCGCTCATCATCGCCGGGCCGCCCTCGCCGCGCACAAAATCGAGGGCGCCCGGGCCGGAAAGGGCAGCCACGCGCTGCTTGCTCAAATCAATGTGAACGAAAATGTAGCCGGGAAACAGCGGAAAATCGACCATCCGAATGCGATCGGACCAGCGGCGGCGACGGCGAACCTGCGGCAAAAAATACTCAAGGCCTCGCCGGTCGAAATAGCGCGCCAGACGACGCTCATGTTGCGGCATACTGCGCAGAACATACCAGACGCTTTGCAGTTCTTCGCGCGGAGCTGCAACATGGTCGGCGCTCACGGCTCCAGCGCCTCGCCTGCCTTTTGACTGCGGGCCACGCTGGCGCCGGAAAACTGCGGCCAGCTATGCGCACTCCAGGCGCCCTCTGCCGGGCGCAGGTCGATTGCTGTTTGCCGGTCAAATACATCGTCGCTGTTCACATCGCGACGAGCGTAGAGTCCGCGACGACCATAACGACGCACGCCCTCTTCATCCGGCAGCGCCCGTTTCGGTCGCTGGAGCATTGCCTGGTGAATGGCCCGAACGCTGCGCGCCATTGCCGCAAACATTTTCGGGTCCTGGGAGATGGACTGGTCGGGACCTGCCAGATTTCGATCCAGCGTAAAATGCTTCTCAATTGCGCGGGCTCCAAGCGCTGTTGCTGCGGCGGCCAGACTGTTGTCCTCGCTATGATCGGACAGACCCGTAGCACAGAAATGCGACCAGCGTTGTAGCGCGGAGAGATTGTAGCTTTCGGGACGCGCTGGATATTGTGAAACGCACTCCATCAGCAGCAGCTGCCGCTCTGCTGGAATTTCTTCCAGTGCGTCGTAGACCTCGTCCTCGTTGCTGGCCCCGGTCGCAAGCAGGATCTGCCACGGTCCCTCCAGCAATCGCTCGAAGAGCATGAAGTTGTTCAGGTCAGCGGAAGCGATCTTGATCAGCTTGCAT